>NZ_JAUBSD010000094.1:0-30165 GCF_036704575.1 Microcoleus sp. K5-D4 | reverse complement strand
AGATGGATGGCCAGTTTATCCCATGTTTATTCCAGATGGAGACCAAATTGTCTGTAAAACTTATATGACCAGAGTAGAGGGCGAAAATACGCGGCTACGACATTATTTGGCACGACTTCATCGCAAGACACTTTGCTATTCTAAGTCGAGAGAGATGCTCAAAAATTCAATTCGCTTACTAATTCATTATCTTAAGTTTTGGGAGGTTCCGGTTCCCGCTCCAGGGCATCATTTCAATCGCGTTCGAGCGAGGCAAATCGAGTAGCTAATACATAAGAGCGATCGCCGAAATCATACCTTAATTCAGCAACGCCGAAATTCTCTAAATAACGATCGCACTAAAATTAGTTGCTAGTGATTACTTGAGTCCTCTGATTTGTATGAAGACTTGCATTCCTGAGTACACACAGCTTGATTACGGATAATTATTAGGATTGTCGATCGCCAACCCTGCCGACTGAGCAATATCCAGCAATCTGTTGTCCGCCGAAACAAAAATTAGTTGAGTATCTGGGATTGATGTTAAAACAGATTGAACGCGCAAAGCAGCCGCCAATTGCACAGCGTCATAAGCCCGCAGTGGATATTGAACAATCAGTTCACCCGCCCTTTCAACCAGTACCCGATCAACTTCGATAACTCTATACCGACTATTGAATTCAGATCGAAAATTTGCAATAAGTGCAGCAACTTCCGCAGCAGTTATACCGCCTTCACGTTGTCTGCGTGCAAAAGCACTAAGAACTTCCACCCAGGTAATGCGGACTAGAAGCAGCGAGTTACCAGTCTGGGAATCCGTGAGCGTTTTTATCCAAGGGCTGCCAATTTCAACCACATATCTTTTGATGAGGGCGCTGCTATCCAAAAAATAAATGTTTACCACGGACCGCGATCCTCGATAATAATTTCTGACAGAGGCTTGCCCGGTTTGGCCCCTAACCTTTTAGCCAATTCATACACATCTTCATCAGTGACAGCCTCGACGTTATGGGGATTGTTAGGTAGTGGAGTCACCAATCCTCGGTCAACTAAAAACTGGATTGCCAATTCTGCCTGCTTTTTTGGATCATCTGGCCAGAGTTGAATCTGCACAGTTTCCCCATCCTTGAAAGACACAGAACTCAAGGGACGAAAAACCCCGTTTTCGTAGATAGCAGTAATAGTTTCTGGCATAATTAGCCTCTTAATTAAATGCTTTGACTTATTGTACTTTTTTTAACTACTTCGTTGCCACAACAGCCAAATTCCAAGCCAAGCGCTTCATCAAAGGCAACTTTTTCAAAAACCCATCCAACCCTTCTAACCGAGAGTATTCCGGTTTCAATCTCTCTTGTTCAATGATAATTTTTTTCCAATAACGCTCCTCATTTGGATGCACTTTTTCGATTAAATAAAAGCGCAAAAAAATCCACAGCGCCGTCAGCCAAAACGTATCATAAGCCGTCTCAGAAAACAAAGACTTGACAAAATTCACAAGATTAATATCCAAAGGACTTTCATCCTCAGTTCGCACCTCAGTCGCCATTCTACGGTAAACATTAATCACCGGATTGTGCTTCATCGGGTCCCAAAAACAAGCTTTACCTCCAGGCTTCAGCACGCGGTGCATTTCGCGAATTGCCTTTTCCGGTTCTGGCAAATGGTGCAACAAATTAGAAGCATAAACAATATCAAAACTATTGTCGGGGAAATCCAGCGCCATTGCATTCACCGTGCAGCCGTCTATTTTGACGCCGTTTTTCTCTGCCAATTTCAGAGCAACTTCTACCATGCCCTGAGAATAGTCAGCGGCCATACAATTCGCGCCTTTTTTCGCAAAATAAACGCTATTTTCTCCCGCGCCACAGCCTAAATCTAATAGGCGTTTGCCTGTAATATCGCCCATTTGCTGAACGATAAATCTATTTTCTGGGGCGGTACAAGCTTCAAAGTAATCATTGACTCGAATGCCGTCAATATCGATTGTCGATGCCCAAGCATCGTGGAATTGTCGCTCTTTTTTTAAAGTTTCTTCTTGCATTTTTTAGGGTTTATTGTTGCTAAAAAAGATTTTAATTTTTAACCGCAGATGAACGCGGATTAACGCAGATTTATTTAGATATATCTGCTGTTATGTGCGTTCGTCTGCGGTTTGTTTCAAGAATAATAGCTGACAATAAATTTATCAGCGCTGTGCTTTTGCAACAACTTGATTTCCGATCGCAGTTGGCTGTTCGGAGGATTTTTCAGCACTATGCTGCAATGCCTGATACAGGCGATTTAAAGCGCTGATGTATGCTTCTGCAGACGCTACGATAATGTCGGTATTTGCTGAGTGACCGGAAAATACTTTGCCTTCGTGCCGCAAGCGAATTGTTACTTCGCCGATCGCATCTATGCCCGCTGTTACCGATTGTACAGAAAACTCGATCAACTCGTTGGGTACGTTTACTACCCGGTTAATTGCCCTGTAAATCGCATCCACAGGCCCGGTGCCGATCGCAGCATCGGTCAATTCTTCGCCCGCCGGATTCCGCACTGTGACGGTTGCTGTCGGACGAGATTTGTCGCCGCAGGAAACTTGCACCAATTCTAATCGGAACAGTTCCGGTGCTTGGTGCACTTCGTTATTGGCGATCGCCTCTAAATCCCAATCCGTAATCTCTTTTTTCTTGTCTGCCAAATCTTTAAACTTGACAAAAGCCTTATTTAGCTCATCGTCTGCCATTTCAAAACCCAACTCTTTCAAGCGAGTGTGAAATGCGTGGCGGCCGGATAATTTGCCCAAGACGATTTGGTTTTCAGTTAAGCCGATCGACTCAGCGTCCATAATCTCGTATGTCCGCTTATTTTTCAGCACCCCGTCTTGGTGAATTCCCGACTCGTGAGCGAAAGCATTTGCCCCGACAATCGCCTTATTTGGCTGCACCAACATCCCCGTCAAATTGGAAACCAAGCGGGAAGTTTTGTAAATTTGGCGCGAGTCAATATTTGTCAGCGGTTCCTCAGAATCCGCAGATCGGCCCAAGAACGGATTATAATATTGGCGCCGCACGTAAAGCGCCATTACCAACTCTTCCAGAGCCGCATTTCCCGCCCGTTCGCCAATCCCGTTAATCGTGCATTCTAACTGTCTGGCGCCATTTTTCACAGCTTCCAAAAAGTTAGCAACAGCCAATCCTAAGTCATTGTGACCGTGAACCGAAATAATTGCGCGATCGATATTCGGCACATTTTCCTTAATTCCCCGAATCAAAGCCCCAAACTCGCTCGGAGTCGTGTAGCCCACAGTATCGGGAATATTAACCGTAGTCGCACCGGCTGCGATCGCCCGCTCTAGAACCTGATACAAAAACTCCGGTTCCGATCGACAAGCATCTTCCGGCGAAAACTCCACATCATCCACAAAAGACTTAGCGTAAGCCACCATTTCCGGCACAATTTCCAGAACCTCAGCCCGCGTCTTTTTCAGCTTATACTCCAAGTGAATATCAGACGTAGCCAGAAACGTATGAATTCGCGCATTGGCTGCTGGTTTCAGAGCCTCTGCTGCTGTTTTAATATCCTGCTTTCTCGCCCGTGCTAAACCGCAAATTGTCGGGCCATCTTCCGTGCCAACCGATCGCGCTATTTTTTGGACTGCCTCGAAATCTCCCGTGCTGGTGAAAGGGAAACCCGCTTCAATCACATCCACGCCCAATCTCGCTAACTGGCGAGCGATCGTCAGCTTTTCATCCACATTCAGAGATGCACCCGGAGATTGTTCTCCGTCGCGCAAAGTCGTATCGAAAATAATAATCCGGTCTTGACTTGGTTGAGTTTTCATAGCTCTAAAAAAGTGTTTTCCTGATTTTTACTTGTCCGTTTTTCTGGATTTTTAGCCTCCAGTCACCAGTCCCCTGTCTCGCGCCCATAACGAATAATTAATAACCCCTAACCCCTAACTAATGACTAATGACTAATAACTACTGACTAATGACTAATAACTACTGACTAATGACTAATGACTAATGACTAATAATCCATCTTCTCGATATGTTCCCTAATTTCATTTAGGTCTATATACCTATCTGTAGCATTTCGTAACTCTCTAGCAATCATTCCTTCGGTTGATACCACAGTAATATGAGTATTTTTCGAGCGGAGCAGTTCGATCGCCCGCTCAAAATCCCCATCCCCGCTAAACAGCACAACTTGGTCGTATTGATCCACGGTATTAAACATATCAACCACAATTTCTATGTCTAAATTAGCCTTTTGAGAATATCTGCCCGAAGCATCGTCGTAATATTCCTTAAGAATTTTAGTGCGAACCGTGTAACCTAGACTGATTAAAGCATCTCGAAATCCCCTTTGATCTTGGGGGTCTTTCAGACCCGTATACCAGAAAGCATTGATCAAGATGACATTCGGCTGCGAAGTTTTGAAATATTCGAGCACCCTGCGAGGATCAAAAAACCAGCCGTTCTTTTGTTGAGCGTAGAACATATTGTTCCCGTCCACAAAAATAGAAAGGCGGTTCATTAAGTTTGTCATAGAAACTTAGACCTAATAATTGTAGAAAGAAGTTAATCTAAATATCACATTTTAGCAACATGGAGCTAACTGAGGCAATAGATTAAACTTCAGAAAACTCCATCTCCCCAGTATTTCATATTTTCGGCTCTACCGCCAGAGGGTTCTTTTAAGCCTGCTTGCATTTGAGCGAGGTGCCCTCAAAAACTATACGCCTAGTAACTCAATACCGGCTGCCGTGTCAAGGTTAATGGCGCCTTCAAACTACCGCGCCCACCGCCCTACCGCCAAGCAGGCATACCGAAGCGCATAGCAGTAGATTTTGCTCCCCTGATTTCATAGTGCAGACTACCTCCGCTCAAGCCTTTTTGCTTTCAAGAGCCCAGCGAGCTAACTCTGTCCGGTTGTGCAGACCTGTTTTGCCCAGCATATTGCTGACGTGGCTTTCGATAGTCCGCTGGCTGACATTCATCACGTCTGCGATCTGGCGGTTTGCCATACCCTGGGCTAGCAACTGTACCACCTTTAACTCAGTGGGAGTCAATTCGACATTGCGGCGCGCCTTAATTTTTGGGCCACTCTCCATACCGGGATTTGAGTGGCGAATCAAGCGCGATGCTGCTTTCAGAGAAGATTCCACTTGGGCTACCAGTTCTTCTGGTTCAAAAGGCTTGACTATATAAACGTCAGCCCCAGTGCTCAAGCCTTTTACTCGGTCTGAACTTTGACCTTTTGCGGACAAGAAAAGAACCGGAATCCAGCTAGTGCGAGGGTCTTCCCTGATGTGTTTGACTAAAGTGTAGCCGTCCATTTCCGGCATCATCACGTCGCAGATAATCAAGTCGGGAACTTCTTGTTCTAGTTTTTCCAGAGCGTCTCTGCCGTTTTCTGCTGTAATGACGTTGTAACCCCGAAACTCCAAGTAGTCCTTGACCAGCAAGATCAAGTTGGGGTCGTCGTCAACCAGCATCAGCCGTTTTTGCTCTCCTGAATTATTGTCCTTTGTCATGTTTATTCCCGCTAAAGTATCCCGCACACTTCCTTGTTTTCACTTCTGTTTTTTCCGTCAGTCCCCCGCCACCAGGCTGGGAGTGGAGGACGACGGTCGGCTGAAGGGATGGCGGTGAGGGAAAGCGGGGCGGGTATTACCGCTTTCCAACCTATAATTGAGGGCTGTTTGTGAGTGTCTTACGACCTGGAATGCAGCCCAAACCTGTAATGCACGATCGCCCTACCAAGATCAGCCTTGATTGATTGGAGACTCCCTAACAGAGCCCAAGTTAAATAGTTAATCTCGATCGGTTCAATTTCAGGTTAATGCCCCGGTTTTAAATGATACTTCTGATATAGAGAAATTTAAGCAGACTCCCTACTTACGTATTTAACTGTTTCTAGTGTAGTTTGGCAACCTGCTTAGTGTCTGCCACTGAGAAATTTTTGCACAAAATTTCACAGTTCCTCGGATCGATTTTTTTTACTGTACCTTTTGAGAAACACCAGGAACACGGGAAGCAGCACAAGTAAGACAAGAACCTAACTACAGTTTTATTGAACTGTAGCAGGTGCGATCGCCCGGACGCCAAACTGTCTCAAATTCTCACCCTTAACCTTAAATTTAACACTTTACCAATAACCCTGTACTTTAAACAGCGCTATACTTAAATGTTTGGCTGGGTCTCAGAAGGCACAGGCAAAGGATGAGTTAAGAAAGCGTATTCTTGAACGACCTTTGAGTTTAGGAGATGTTCCTGAATAATTCTCTCAATGACGGGTGGAGTAACGTCGCGATACCACACTCCGTCTGGATAGACTACCATAATCGGGCCAGACGCGCACACTCGCAGGCAATTGGCTTTCGTGCGAAAGACGCAGGTTGGTCGAGTGGCACTTGGCTTGTCCAACCCCAATTCTTGCAAGCGTTTTTTTAAGTAATTCCACGCCTCCAGACTGGTTTGCCGATCGCAGCACTTGGGCACGGTTTGGTCGGCACAGATAAAAATATGCCGCTCGATTCGATCGATTCCCAGGCTTTGGACGCAAGCGCTCAAGCCTTGGCTACAAGATTCCTCGTTATTTTCTGTCATTGTCTTCATCAATCAAAAGTAATTGGTTAGCGATCGAAAGTCTTCACCACAGCCCCCACTCCGCCCTCTCCTTGCCTCCAACTCATGCTCGGTTCGGGAACCCGTACTGACAACTAAGTTGCGATCGACCCTGACTAAAGCTAAATTAGCACTCAGGAGTCGAGAGTGCTAATATGTCAGTTGTAAGTAGTCCGCTGTTGCTTTCATCGTGACCCCTGACGACTGACTGACGACAATCTGTAATCTGGAGATTTATTTATGGCAGCAGTATCACTGAGTGTTTCTACCGTTAAACCGTTAGGCGAGCGCGTGTTCGTAAAAGTAAGCGCTAGCGAAGAAAAAACCGCCGGCGGCATCCTTCTGCCCGACACAGCGAAAGAAAAGCCCCAAGTAGGCGAAGTCGCGGCCGTGGGCCCTGGCAAGCGCAATGACGACGGCAGCCGCACTGAAATGGAAGTCAAAGTCGGCGACAAAGTTCTCTACTCGAAATACGCCGGCACCGACATCAAACTCGGCACAGACGAATACGTCTTGCTTGCAGAAAAAGACATTCTGGCGATCGTTAACTAATTAATCATTAGTCATCAGTCCTTAGTCATCAGTCATTAGTTTAAAGCGAACGCCGCCAAACAACTAATGACACGGGACAAATGACTAAAATCCATAATCCCCAATCCAAAATCTCAAACCCTCAAATCCCCAAAAACTATGGCTAAGCGTATCATCTACAACGAAAATGCACGTCGCGCCCTCGAACGCGGTATGGACATTTTGGCCGAAGCAGTGGCCGTAACCCTCGGCCCCAAAGGCCGTAACGTGGTTCTAGAAAAGAAATTCGGAGCTCCTCAGATTGTTAATGACGGTGTTACCATCGCCAAAGAAATCGAACTAGAAGACCACGTAGAAAATACAGGCGTTGCCCTGATCCGTCAAGCAGCTTCCAAAACCAACGACGCAGCAGGCGACGGTACCACAACTGCTACCGTTTTGGCTCACGCAATGGTCAAAGAAGGTCTGCGTAACGTAGCAGCCGGCGCAAATGCGATCGCCCTCAAGCGCGGTGTTGACAAAGCAACGACGTTTTTGGTAGAAAAAATTGCCGAACACGCCAAACAAGTAGAAGATTCCAAAGCCATCGCTCAAGTCGGCTCCATCTCTGCTGGTAACGACGATGAAGTCGGCCAAATGATTGCTAACGCAATGGACAAGGTGGGCAAGGAAGGCGTGATTTCCCTGGAAGAAGGGAAGTCTATGACCACCGAATTGGAAATCACCGAAGGGATGCGCTTCGACAAAGGCTACATTTCTCCCTACTTCGTCACCGACACTGAGCGGATGGAAGCGATTCTCGAAGAACCCTTCATCTTGCTGACAGACAAGAAAATTGCTCTGGTACAAGATTTAGTACCCGTGCTCGAACAAGTAGCTCGTTCCGGCCGCCCGCTGTTGATCATTGCAGAAGACATTGAGAAAGAAGCTCTAGCTACCCTCGTTGTCAACAAACTGCGCGGTGTGTTGAACGTGACTGCTGTTAAAGCACCCGGTTTTGGCGATCGACGCAAAGCCATGTTAGAAGATATCGCCGTATTGACCGGCGGTCAACTAATCACCGAAGATGCCGGTTTGAAACTGGAAAACACCAAGCTCGACATGATCGGCAAAGCTCGCCGCATCACCATCACCAAAGACAGCACCACAATTGTTGCTGAAGGTAACGAAGCCGCCGTTAAGTCCCGCTGCGAACAAATTCGCCGTCAAATGGACGAAACCGAATCTTCCTACGACAAAGAGAAGCTGCAAGAACGTTTGGCCAAATTGGCTGGCGGCGTCGCAGTCATCAAAGTCGGCGCGGCTACCGAAACAGAAATGAAGGATCGCAAACTGCGTTTGGAAGATGCGATCAACGCTACCAAAGCTGCTGTCGAAGAAGGAATTGTTCCTGGTGGCGGTACAACTTTGGCTCACCTGACTCCTCAATTAGAAGAGTGGGCTAACAGCAGCCTGAAGGGCGAAGAATTAACCGGTGCTTTGATTGTGGCACGGGCTCTGGCTGCTCCTCTGAAGCGGATTGCTGAAAATGCTGGTTTGAATGGCGCTGTGATTGCTGAGCGCGTCAAAGAAAAGCCGTTCAACGTCGGTTTCAACGCAGCGACGAATGAGTTTGTCGATATGTTTGAAGCTGGTATCGTTGACCCCGCGAAGGTGACTCGTTCTGCTCTGCAAAATGCAGCATCTATTGCTGGCATGGTGCTGACAACCGAGTGCATCGTCGTTGACAAGCCTGAACCGAAGGATGGCGCTGCTGCTGCTGGCGCTGGCGGCGGCATGGGCGGCGGCGACTTCGATTACTAAGTCGATCGTTTGATGGGGCGGGCTTTAGGGCCCGCCTTTTTCATAATGACCTGTCTACTGGTAATGACAGCTAAATTTTTTTAGGGCCTGACTGATATACTAAGAATTATTGAGTATCCGTAAAGCGATCGCATCGCAAGAGGTCAGGCAAATGTCAGCCACTATTACAATTAGCCCCAGCGAAATTCGGCAGATATTTGAGCCACGCACGTCCAGCGCCTCACGTTTTTGGGAACTGGCTCAAAAAGCAAACAATTTAGCTGTAATAATTGAGGCTCGTTGGGATCAGATTCCCCCTGAAACGCGAGAATTACTCAAAATTTTTGCCTATGCCGTAATAGAACCGCCTCAAGGAATTAAGGGAGTTTTTATTGAATTGTTAGGGCGTTTTTATTTGGCTTTTTCTTTATTTTCAATTGCAATTAAAGGTGAGCAAGACGCTTTTATAGCTTACGCTGGAGCATTTAAACGTCTTCTTAATGCAATTTTGAGTGGGATTGAACGGGAAGATATTGCTTATGAAAAAGCACTATCCGAAGCCCTGGAGGAAACTTTTGCAGGGTTGGAAACTAGCGAGGCGATGACGGCGGAGGAGGCCTGTGAACGGATCAGAGCAATTTCATATCAAGCTCTCGAATAACTTTGAGATAACTCAGCAAAAACTGATCCGCGATCGCTATCGTAAAAATCAGGCAGGATTAGTAAAATTTATCGAATTAATCCAAAAATTTACCAAATTTTTGAGTATTGATCCCCGTCCCCGTCCACCATTGGGACATTTAGAACCTTGGGCAAAAGGCAGTAGCCGTGATGGATGGGAACTGTGGAAGTTGGAGTTTAAAATGCCTCAGCTTCGCGGAGCCGCTGAACAGGGGCGACTTATATATTTGTTAGATATTAGAAAAAAAGAAGTTGTGTTGGTGTGGATTTACACACAC
Source organism: Microcoleus sp. K5-D4 (assembly GCF_036704575.1). NCBI lineage: Bacteria > Bacillati > Cyanobacteriota > Cyanophyceae > Oscillatoriales > Microcoleaceae > Microcoleus > Microcoleus sp. K5-D4. The sequence goes on along the minus strand of NZ_JAUBSD010000094.1, from coordinate 20,297 downwards.
GCAGAATTCGAGAAACGACCACCGGATAAGAATCTAAAACAGTTATTGATCGAAATTATGGATAATTATGAAGTTTCAGATGAAAGTAAAAATTTAGACGATAGTGGAGACGGTGAAACTGGAGAGGACAAAGTTGGAGAGAATAAATCAAATGACAGTTAAGGTGCATAATCAAAATGTGGCTTTTATTACCTCTGAATAACCAGGCACACCAATTATGAAACTTTACCACACCCCAATTTCCCCCAACTCCCGCCGCGTCTGGACCGCCCTCTTAGAAAAAAACCTCGACTTTGAAGTAGTAGAAATCCACTTGGACGGCGATCACTTGCAGCCTGAATTTGTGGCAATAAATCCTTTTCACCGCATCCCTGTTTTGGTCGATGATGACTTCACGGTCGTCGAGTCTCTAGCAATTCTTGACTATCTAGAAACGAAGTATCCCGAACCGGCAATGCTGCCAAAAGAACCGAAAGATTTGGCAGTTGTGAGGATGGTAGAATTGGTCACGGTTAACGAACTTCTACCGCAACTTTACCCCCTAGGCAGTGAAAAAATGGGACGGGGAACTCCCCAACCGCAGGAAATCGAAAAGGCTAAGGAAAAAGTCAATACTGTGCTGACATTCTTTGAAGGCTTGCTGGACGATCGCCCTTTTTTCGCTAGCAACAGTGTCACGTTTGCCGAGTGCGTTGCCGGCACCGTCGTGCCCTTGCTATCTTGGGTTGGTGTGTCCCTAGACGGCTATCCTAAAATTCACGCTTGGTGCGATCGACTAATGTCGCGTCCCTCATGGCAGCAAACTCAATTCACCGAGGCAGAGTTGGCGGCTTACGCATCTCGAAGACAAAAATTTCTGGCACAATCTGAAGCCTCATGAACCAATCAATTGTCAAGCGATCGCTCTTTTTCCTAGCTATTTTCGCCTGCATCCAAATTCCCATCGCAGCAATGGGGCAGGCCGCCGCCCGATCGAACTACGAAGCAATTAACACTAAACAGTTCCTTGCCGATCGCAAAATTACCGTCTCCAATCCCAAAGATATCGCAGCAAAACTCTTTAGCAGTGACCAAGAATCTGAAGGCAGAAAAAGCGACCAAATTTCGGTTGAATATCCCACGCGAGAAACAGCGGTAATTGTCCAAACCGTCGTCGGTTTAGCTGACGATTCTGTTGCTGCAATGCGACACCGCATCGAACTCAGAATCAGGCAAAATAAGTGGGAAATTGTCTGGATTGGCCGACAATCGAAGTGTCAACCAAATCGCGGACACCAAGATTGGGCAAGCGGCCGCTGTCAGTAGAAAGGTCGATCGGCTTTTTGCTTAAATTCATTCCTCCCGCGTGCGTTGCGAGGAACCAAGCTAGGACTTAACCCTACTCACGAAAAACAGAGTTACAGAAAGATTCGCTACCGCTGCTTCCCGATAGAAATAAGTTATTCATTCGTAAGCTGCAGAAGCAGTCTGGGCTCGGCGTTGTTTCCTGCCTGCGCCACAATCTTAAAACTATTTTTGGTGTCGATCGCTCTTTTAGTCAAAAAGAGCGATCGAACTCACAAGTTTACTTGCACATGATCAAATTTCCAGCCGAGATGAATCCGGCCACAGGGGCTGAAATCTCAACCCAATTGCGGTCTTCTCCATTCTTATCTCTCACTAACTGGAAATTCGGCACAAGCGTTACTTGACCGTTAGCCGCTACACCGCCTTTAACCACAGAAGTCTTGGAAGGCTCGGTGCGGATAGCTAGACCCCTCGGGGCTACGCGAGGTTCTACTTGCCGGCACAGACTTACGGGGCCCGTTGCTGGTGCTGGTGCTGGTGCTGGTGCCGGTGCCGGTGCTGGTGCTGGTGCCGGTGCCGGTGCTGGTGCTGGTGCCGGTGCTGGTGCTGGTGCCGGTGCTGGTGCTGGTGCCGGTGCCGGTGCCGGTGCTGGTGCTGGTGCTGGTGCTGGTGCTGGACTTGGACTTGGTGTCGGTGCCGGTGCTGGCGTCGCTGCAGGTGCCGGTGCAGGTGCCGGTGCAGGTGTCGCTGCCGGCCTTGGGGAAGGAGTTTGACTAATTGTGGTGCTGGCTGTCGTGCACGAACCTAAATTAGCCTCGTTGTTGGGGTATCCGCTAGCCACATACCCTGTGACGGGAGCGGTAATTTGAATCCAGAGGCGACCGTCGGAGGCTTTAACAGAAGTAGCGCCTTGGGACAGCATTACCTGAGTATTAAGTGGTACCCCGCCAACTCTAGGGGATTTGGGGTCTGGGTTCTGGCGAACGGTCAAACCTTGTTTGGGAGTGACTTGGCGACAAAGGTTGCCAGCCTGGGCTATTTGAAAGGTCGCGCTATCTTCAAAGGAAATATTTTCAGCATCTTGACTGACAGTGGATGTTGATGGGGCGGCAACACCGATGGCATTCGCCTGCAAACTTCCGGCTACGATCGCGATCGCGCCCAGCAATGCAGCGGGTTTATTCCAGCAATTCAAGTTTTTCATCCGTTCAAATCCTCACTTAACCACAATCATTATCTTAATTGCAGGTCAATATAGCAAAAAAATCCATTTATCTTCCACAAAAAATCTTTATATAACTTTTTTATGACCGCAAGTCAAGTTTTATTTATATTATTTAATGTTTGGTGAGTTGAGCGAAGACAAATAAAGCTGCTACGCCGATAAATGACTCATTATGGCAGAGCGGGGGAGGGAGAAGGCGAGAGTGTCCGAGTCGGGGAATGGAAGAGCAGCAAAGTCAACAGTCAACAGTTAACAGTTTAAATGCGGGACAGTTTGCTAGGAATCCAAGTCATGTGTTATCCGCCAATATCTTGTCAGGTGTTCGTTAAACCATTTAGCTGTCAGTTGTTGCAGTTGAGTAATATGGGGCTACATTTCAGGTGAATTCTTGGCAGATTCGAGAGCGAGATTGTGCTGTAGATCCTCCCAGATTCTCAGTGACAGGCGATTGGCGCGATCGACCCCATCGTCGTAGTGGGGTGTCGGAAGCCGGATACAGTTCTTCGATCGCTCACATAACTCAACTGTCGATCGTACCTTACTTAAACAGGGCTTAGGCACTCAAGGGCGTTAAATCAAGGGTTTGAGATTGCTTCACTACTTTATCTTCGGACAGAAAATCGTAGTACGTGCGTCCAGGACTATTAAAATTGTGGCAAACAGCGCAAATCGCTAGCATTGACCCGATGGCGGGCGTCAATTTGATAAAATCTTCCAAAACGGAAACTTATCGGCTTGGGGCACAGTTGTGTTTTTGTGGCTAAAGCCGCCCCGCCCTCAACGACAGTTGCTGTAGCTGAGGGCAAACGGTTTTGTTCCTGTGGAGACAACCAGCACAAAACCTCTGAACAAAAGCAGCCCGCTCAAATCAGAAACCAAATATTTGCGTCCATTCTGATTTAATTATATTCCTATAGCAACCGCACTCGATGTTTATGAAGTTTTCACTTGCTAAAACTCATGCGGTAGATTCCTTCGGAATGGGAGCATATTAATGATAGGAAAAATCTTTTTCTCGCATGGCGATCGCGATTAGCGCACGCACAATGAGAGTAAAAGCCCAACTAATCTCCTCCCTTCTTCTTTCTTGCCCAAATAACTAAAGCCTTCTCTCTTCGAGAGTTAAAGCTTTCTTCCTTCTGCTATATAATGACCAAAGCGTTAAATATTTTTGCAGTGACAATAACTACTAACAAAAAAGACGGCAAATCCTCTAACTATCCCTTTGACGGTCTATCTTTAGACGATCGCAATCCCGACTTCATTAACCTTCTATTGCCAATTTGGGAGTGGCTGTACAGCTACTATTTTCGCGTACAAAGCGACGGTTGGCACAACGTACCCGCGAGCGGAAAAATGCTTGTTGTCGGTTCTCACAACGGGGGACTCGCCGCTCCCGATATGTTTATGTTCCTCTACGAATGGTTCCGCAGGTACGGCACGGAACGCTTGGCCTACGGATTGATGCACCCCACGGTATGGAAGGTTTCCCCAGAGATTGCTAGCATGGGGGTTGAGTGTGGTGCCCTCCAGGCACATCCAAAAATGGCGATCGCAGCTTTACGCAAAAATGCAGCAGTTCTCGTCTATCCGGGCGGCGCCCAAGATGTTTTTCGCCCCCACCATTTGCGCGATCGAATCTACTTTGCGGGACGCAAGGGATTTATCAAATTAGCATTGCGAGAAGAAGCGCCAATTATACCAATAATATCGCACGGTGCCCACGATACTTTGATAGTTTTGGCAGATTTGTACGAACAAGTTAAGCAATTGCATGAATGGGGGATGCCGTGGTTGTTGGGCATCGATCCGGTGGTATTTCCGGTGTATTTGGGATTGCCTTGGGGATTGAGTATTGGGCCTTTGCCAAACCTGCCTTTACCCGTGCAAATTCGGACTCGCGTCTGCGAACCGATTGTATTTGAGAGGTATGGTTCGGAGGCGGCGCGCGATCGCGATTATGTTGATGCTTGTTTCGATCGAGTTACCACCCAAATGCAAGAACAATTAGATTGTTTGGCTGGCAAGTGACAATTGCACAAGTCTACATTATTCTATCCTGCATAAACCGATTTTTTTTACGAGAATATAGCGTGAAGCGCGAGGGCTATGGGTAAAAAAACTGGTTTCTTGAGTCCTGTGGGTAAGTCGTGAGTACAAACATTTTTTGAAATAAATCTAATGATGTATTTCAAAAACCGACAATTGGGGTACTAAATCGGATTTTACCCATCTTAATTACGTGAAATATCCGAAAACGGCAGTCGCAAAAGTCATCCGTTTTATCATCCAGGTTCAAGCGGACATAATATCAGCTTAAATAAATGCAGATGAATAGGACTTCATCTGCGTTTATCTTCCTTCCTCGGGGGGGTAAAAATATAATTTGCCAAAATAACCTGATTCTGTAAGCTAATCCGCATTTAAATTGCATAGTAAAATAATTTTTTTCTTGTGGATAGTAGGGGTTGGCCAGGAAAGCCCGCCCTCAACATACAAATTAAATCCACAACAGCTTATAAACTCTTTATATTAATTTTGCTTCTGCCTTCCAGTGACTAATTGCCCGATCGCCTTAAGCGCAATACTGGGAGAAAAAAGTACAGCAGGCGACTCAATCATGTGCAGAACTTCCAAAAATGCTTGACACACTTTAGCATCTCCGACCAGCACTTTTAACACCAGATCCATGTAATCAATTGTCAGCCGCGTAGCGAGGTTTAGTTTTGCACCTGTACTGCCGCGATAGCGGGAATCCTGACTGATTGCAAACGTCCAAGGAATAGTGTGTAATTTTGCTAGTTTTTGTTGAAATTGTCGCCCAAAGCCTGTTAAATCGCCTTCTGGATACCGCTCTCTTTGCTTTTGAAGGCATCGATCTAGCATCTGAGCATCCAGTGCAGCAACGGTCATTCCCTGGCCATAAACTGGGTTGAAAGCGCAAACTGCATGACCGATAACTGCCAAATTTTCAGGATAACGGGAGAGGCGATCGTAGTGTCGCAAACGATTTTCTGTACCTCGATAACTATAAATAGGTGTGATGGCTTCTGCGTCTTTAATCGCATGATAAATTGTCAGGGTTGGCAGACTGCGCGCAAATTCTAGAAAACCTGCTTCGTCTGTAGGGGGATAATCGCGATCGCCCCCGGCGACACTCACCAGCCAGCGATTGCCTTCGATCGGGAAAATTGCACCGCCACGGGTGCGAAATGGCGGTGCGGTTGACACAAATACTGGCGCAGTGTCTGACAATTTACCGCTGCATTTATAGATGCGGCTGGCATAGCCAACAAAAGCATTGATAACGGTTTCTTGCGGAGGTTCCCAGCCCAAACTTTTCAACCATTGAGGTGTTTTGGAAACTTTGCCACTAGCATCGACTACTAAATCTGCATACAAATTCTCTGCATGGATGTTACCAGGGTTGTGGCGATCGCGAAAACGCACAGATACCCCAGCAATCTTCGCGCGCGAGGCATTCGCCAGAAGTCCCGTTACTGTACCTCCTTGGAGGAAATGCACGTTCGTATTTTCAGCCAATCGGCGGCGAATTTGCCAATCAAGTAAATCCCGACTGAACAAAATTAAATCATTTAGATCCGGGCTAAATTGCGGGGCCCAACCCGCCGGACTAAACCACCCGATCGACCTTGGATCTAAACTAGGAGCACCAGCAGCTATCAGTTCGTTTTCCCAGCCGGGAAACAACTGTTCTAGGATGATTTTCCCCCGATTTAAAAGGATGTGAAGGTGACGGGATTGAGGAATACCGGGGCGAGGTGCGGGTTGTTCAGGAAAAAAATCTCGTTCAACAATACTTACTCGGTCGAAGTGTTTTGCTAATACTCTAGAGGCCAACAGTCCTGCTAAACTGCCACCAATAATAATTGCATGACTTTCTCGCTGCACTATAGAATCCCTTGAAAGCTAATTTGCTATGGCATTGGTAGATCAATTGTGAACAATTTGTCTGGGCTTCTGTGCCGACTCTTAATATCGATCGACCAAAGATTTTCCTCTGCCATTATTTTAATACGACTTACCATTACTACCATCTATCTCGGATGCGCCACAGCGCACCTTACTCATACCTGAGAACTAACAACTTCACAACTGCCAATTTACATAGCACAAATATTCCTAAAGTGACAGCCGGCCGCAGACATATTTCTACACTTCCAACTGTAGGGGGATGCTTTAGCTCGTCAATAAGGCGATGCTTGCCATTGGGGGCATGAGTCTAAAACTATACATTGGTTAACTTGCGCCAATGAGCGCGCGCACCCACTCTTAACGAGGAATATACTATGTATCAAAATTTGCCAATAAATCCACAACTGTATAACATCGGATTCTGGCTGGCCCAAGTGCCAGTAGATCAGACTACTACAAACACAGCAGAAGACGCAGCACTCCTTTATTCTGGGCCACAATTTTTTATCGCCTTGATAGCTGGAGTCGTACTCGCCTGCGCTTTCCAACTCCTGCTAACAAATTTATCAGTAGCTGCGGGCCTTTCGTACATGGGACAATCCCACGACGACGGCCACCACTCGGATAGCGGGAGCTCCCCAGTCCGCCACATCGGCCGAAAGGTAGGTACTTGGACGCTAGTCACCGTCACCATTGCCCTATTCTTTGCTTGCTTGCTAGCAGTTAAGCTCAGCTTGATTAGCAGTCCCGGTTTAGGTGCGATCGTCGGTTTAGTAGTGTGGGCCGCCTATTTCTCAATGCTTGTTTGGGTGAGTTCCACCACCGTCGGTTCTTTGATCGGTTCCGTTGTCAACACCGCCACATCAGGCTTTCAAGCCATTGTCGGCACCGCAGCCTCGGCCATCGGCGCCAAAGCAGCCAGCAACCAAGTAGTCGCCACAGCCAAAGCAGCAGCAGCAGCAGTGGGCCATGAATTGGGTAGCGCGATCGACCCCACAAGCTTGCGCGAAAACGTCGAAGACTACATCCAAAGCCTCAAACCGCCAGAATTAGACATCAAAGGGATGCGTAGCGAGTTTGAAAAATTGCTTAACGATCCGCAACTAAAAACCATTGCAGCCGAAAATTTGCCGAATCTCGATCGCCAAACTCTCGTAGATTTAGTAAGTTCGCGATCGGACTTATCAAAACGCGACGTTAACCGGATTGTAGACCAACTTCAAGATGCTTGGAAACAAGTAGGAAAACAAGGGCAGCCATCAGACGGCATCGCCCAATTAGTAGACTATCTCAAATCTGCCAAATCGGGAGATTTGGTCTCAGATAAATTGGCAAGTAGGGTAGAAAAAGCTCTCAGCAATCTGAGCGGTCAAAACTCTGGACAAAGCCCGACCATGATGTCCCAAGCAACGACAATGGCAGTCAATGCTTTAATGGGAATAGTATTGGGTCGCACGGATATTTCTGACTTGGATCTTGAAAAAGTAGTCGGTCAGCTCAAAGAAGCTAAAGACAAAGTTACTCAGCAAACTGATAAAATTACCGCTCAAGTCAAAGGCGAACCCGTAACTTACAGCCCAATTCGTGCCGACGTAGAAAACTACCTACTCAACACTTATTCGTGGCAGATGAACCCCCAAGCCATCGAGCGCGAATTTCGGGACGTTCTCTACGATCCTACAGCCGATCCGGGAACTGTGCGCCGGGAATTAGAAAAACTAAAACAGTCTTATTTTGCCGAAATCCTGGCTAGTAGAGGCGTTTTTACCCAAGACAAAATTAAAGAAATTTCCCAGGAATTAGAAGCAATTAGACAGCGCGTTTTACAAACCGTGATCTTTGCCGAGGAGCAAGAAAAATCTCGCGATTTGCAGTGGCGGGTGGAAACTTATTTGAAGCTGACGCCGAAAGAGGAACTGACAGCAGCAGGTATCGGGAGCGATTTCAAAAAAATCTTAGAAGATTCCGACGCTACTTACGAACAGTTGCGCGATCGGCTTTCTCCTTACACCCGCGACAGTTTTGTGCAAATTCTCCGAGGTCGCGAAAACTTCGGATTCCAGGAAGTAGAACAGATTGTTCAAGAGTTGGAAAGGACGCGAGATGTAGTTTTAGCAGATTCTAAAGGTCTGCAAGAAGCAGCGCAAGTCCGACTAGATAACCAGTGGCAAAGAGTACAAGAATACTTGAAGTCTACGGGCAAAGAAGAACTCAATCCCGAAGGCATCAAGCGCGATTTGAAAACGCTGCTGGACAACCCGGAAGCGGGAATGTGGGCGCTCAGAGCTAGAGCTTCTAAGTTCGATCGCGAAACTTTGGTAAAATTGCTATCTCAGCGGAAAGACCTCAGCGAAGACCAAGTAAATCAGCTTCTCGACAGCGCCGAAGAAACTTGGCACAGCGCGCTCCATGCGCCGCAAAAGTTGGCCGAAAAAGCTAAGGATCAGTACGACCAAACCACAACCGCCCTTGCAGATTACCTCCGCAATACTGGCAAATCAGAACTCAATCCTGAAGGGATTCAGCGGGATTTGACAAAACTGCTGCAAAATCCCAAAGAAGGAGCTTTAGCACTGCGTGGCCGTCTGTCTCAAGTCGATCGCGATACTTTGGTAAAACTGCTTTCTCAGAGACAAGATTTGAGTGAGGAACAAGTCAATCAAATTATCGACCAAGTGCAGGAAACTCTTGGATCGATTGTGAAAGCGCCGCGCCGTTTGGCAAAACGGGTGCAAAGCCAAGTGCACGATTTTCAAAGTGTTTTAGAAGATTATTTGCGTAATACGGGCAAGGATGAATTAAATCCAGAAGCCATCAAGCGCGACTTGCAACTGCTGCTGCATGACCCGAAAGTCGGCGCTTACAGTTTGGGCGAGCGCTTGTCGCACATCGATCGAGCTACAGTTGTTTCTCTGCTGTCTCAGCGGCCGGATATTTCTGAAGCAGAAGCCAATCGCATTGTCGATGGAATTTTGTCGGTGCGCGATGAGTTCGCACTGCAAATTCAGAAAATACAGGAGGGTATTCAGTCCGTAATTGACGGGATTCTCGGAAAAATTCGGGATTACCTCAATTCGCTCGATCGCCCTGAACTCAACTACGAAGGCATTACGCGGGACGTGCGGAAGCTATTTGACGATCCGCAAGCCGGATTTGACGCTTTGCGCGATCGGCTGGGTCATTTCAATCGCGATACATTAGTAGCACTAATGAGTTCTCGCGAGGACATTTCCGAAGCAGATGCCAACCGCTTGATCGACCAAATTGAAAGAAGCCGCAACACCGTATTGCAAAGAGCAGAACGCTTGCAGCAAGAGGCGCAGCTTCGCCTCGAAAGCATCAAACTGCAAGCCGAAAAACAAGCCGAAGAAACCCGGAAAGCAGCAGAAGTTGCCTCTTGGTGGCTGTTTTTCACGGCTCTTTCCTCGGCCGCTGCTGCTGCTGGCGCCGGTGCTTTAGCCGTCATCCGATAAAAAAGACTTTAGTTGCGATCGGATTGCCGATAGTGCCTGATATGAGTTTCTACTGATATCAGGCACTAATGTTAGTAAAGAATTTGATCGGGGAGTGGGGATGGGTTTTTATTAATTTGTTGGTACTGTTGAATAATGTTAGTGGTAAACCCGTTCCTACCAGTTTGTTGAGGATTGTGGAAACTGTGAATTTATAAATCTTAATTAGCAGTTTTGATTAATTCAAAATAGAAAATTAAAAAACTGATTTTTTTGATTGTTGTATATTTTATTTTCGGATGTAAATGAAAAGTCGCCGGATATTCCTTGCCTCTGCTATCACAATTGTTGAACGCCGTTCAAGCTTCTAGGCTGGATAGGCTTTTAAGCTTATTGCACTACTCCTGCAAGGATTGCTATAAAACGACAAAAATCAAAACAGCTATTGAAATGAGATCCTTTTGGCAGGGAAAACTCGACCTACCAGTCCGCTCTCTCCTCAATATTTTTTAGGTACAATAATAGTGAGGGTTCTCAACCCAGCACGCCTGTTATACCAACCCCCCGCCGCCCTGGCTGCGTCAGTATCAAACGCGAACTGTTTTGAGTTCGATCGGCGGTTTATTTTGAAGAGGCCGATCGTCAGGTTATAACTTGTAGGTAATAGGTTGTTCATAATAGGGAACTAAAGCTGTGAAAATACTACACTGACTGTGGGGGGCAACATACCGGATACCTTGGAACTACCAAGGGCTTTGCCAAGTCAGCCCAGAAAAGTCCAAATACGCAGGCCCTGCGATCGCCAATGCTAAACAACCTACGTCTCAAACCTCTCCTGGCTAGTTGCCTAGTAGCACCGTGAGGAGGGCGACGCCATGCAACTCCGAAAAAAAACACTATTAATCATCGGTGCAGCGCTGATCAGCCTGATTGTGGTTCTCTATGCCACTGCATCAACTATTTTGCTGCATGATTTTCACAACCTGGAGGCACAGTACGTCCGCCAGGATGTCGCACGGGCTTTGGACGCATTAGATGATGACTTGTCGAATTTAGACACCAGCGCCCAAGATTACGCCGAGTGGGACGATACTTACTCTTTCGTCGAAACACGGAACGAAAATTTTGTCAAGTCAAATTTCGTCGATTCGACATTTATTTACTTGAGACTAAACTTCTTGGTACTGCTGGACTCTAACGGTAAGACGATCTTCAGCAAAGGTTTCGACCTTAAATCCCAAACCGAAATCCCGATTCCCGAAAGCTTAAAACAGCACTTGACCGAGGCGCTACTAGACTCATCGACAGTCGATGGCGATCGTCCCGCCGCCAAAACAGGCGTTCTCACCCTGCCAGAAGCCAGGCTGCTGATTGCCGCCAAGCCCATCTTCAACAGCAACGCCCAAGGCCCGTCGCGGGGGACGCTGATCTTGGGACGCTACCTCGACAGCAGCGAAATAGGTTTGCTTTCAGAACTGACTCACCTGTCAGTGGATTTTAGATTGCCCAGCTTAGATTTTAAAGTGGGAGCCGCGAACTACTTCGGGCACAGCGCCAAGGCGATGGCTCGATCGAGGCAGGAGTTGGAAAATGTCAAACTCAAAATTTCCAACCTCAAATCAGTAGAAATTTTAGTCGAGCCACTCAGCGACACCTTAGTCGCAGGATACGCCCTGATTCGCGACATCCACGGCAACCTAGCGCTGCTGCTGCGAGTAGAGACAGATCGCATCATTTACGGCCAAGGTCAGGCCACCTTGGAGCTGTTTACCTTATCAATACTGGCAGTAGGTTTAATATTTAGCGCCATCACCCTGCTGTTGCTAGAAAAATTAGTCTTGGCGAGATTGGCTTCCTTGAGCACCAGCGTCAGCAACATCGCAGCCAACGGCGATCCAAGCTTGAGAGTTCCTATGGCCGGAGAAGATGAACTCGCAAGCTTGGCCGACGCCATCAACCGAATGCTAGAAGCATTGGGCAATTCTCAAGTCGAACGTAATGAAAGCGAAGACCGCTATCGGTTGATGGCCGAAAACTCAACCGACATGATCACCAGACACGACCCCACAGGCGTGTTTGTTTACGTCTCGCCCGCCAGCAGGGCTTTGCTGGGATACGAACCTTCGGAACTCATCGGCCGCGTCCCCAAGGATTATTTTCACCCCGACGATTTAGAAACCATTGCCAAAGCTCACTGGAAAGTCCTGGCGCTCCCAGTTACTTACACCGTCAGCTACCGCATCCGCCGCAAAGACGGCAAATACATTTGGTTTGAAACCACCGGCCGCACGATCAGTGATCCCCAAACCGGCGAAGTCCAAGAAATTATCGGGATTTCCCGCGACATCAGCGTGCGGAAGCAAACAGAACAAGAACTGCGAGAAAGCGAAGCTGCAATCAAAGCTTTGTACCAAGTGACTTCGGCTCCCCGTACAGACCCGCTCAACCACCTCTCTACCTTTGATTTGCGCCTCCAAGAACTGCTGGGAATGGGATGTCGGCATTTAGGCCTGTCGGTGGGAATTTTGTCCTGCATTCAAGGCGACAACTATCAAATAATGGCTGTTGAGTGTCCCGACGGGTCGATCGTCAAAGACCAAATCTATGATCTGGAAAAAACTTTCTGCGTCGCTACGGCAATGGCAAAAGAACCGATTTACTTTGAGTCGGTGCGATTTTCGGGTTTTTCCTTCAACACGCACGATCGAGCCTTCCCAATCGAAGCTTACATGGGCATTCCCGTCACTGTAGCAGGTGAAGTTTACGGCACTCTGTGCTTCTTTTCTCCGACTCCTGTGACAGAACCGTTCCGAGCTGTAGACAGAGAGTTGATGAAACTGATGGCTCAGTGGGTGGGAAGCGAACTCGAACGCCAGCAAACCGACGTAGATTTGGCAAAAGCTCGCGATCAAGCACTGGCGGCTACTAGAGCCAAAAGCGAATTTTTAGCCACCATGAGCCACGAAATTCGTACTCCGATGAATGGAGTCATCGGCATGACCGGTTTGCTGCTGGATACCCCCTTAACTCGCGAACAGCGCGATTTTGTAGAAACTATCCGTAGCAGCGGCGATGCCTTGCTGACGCTGATCAACGATATTCTAGATTTCTCGAAAATTGAGTCGGGCAAATTGGACTTGGAGGAACATCCGTTTGACATCCGCACTTGCATTGAGGAATCTCTAGACTTGGTAGCTGCCAAGGCGGCAGAAAAAAAACTGGAAGTGGGTTACTTGATCGATCGTACAGTACCGGCAACGGCGATCGGCGATAGCACCCGCTTGAGGCAAATTTTAATCAACTTGCTCAGTAATGCGGTTAAATTTACCGACGCTGGAGAAGTGGTGGTTTCGGTGACTGCCAAAAAGATTTCAGTGCCGGCGGCTAAGGCTAAAGAACCGCCATTAATTGCTGGCGAACCGGTAGCAATTAACCCAGCATACGAAATACATTTTGCGGTCAAAGATACCGGTATTGGCATTCCGAGCGATCGCATGGATCGGCTATTTAAATCTTTCAGTCAGGTTGATTCTTCAACGAGCCGACAGTACGGCGGTACCGGATTGGGTTTGGCAATTAGCAAGCGTTTGGCCGAAATGATGGGCGGCCGGATGTGGGTGGAAAGTATGGGTAGTGTCGCGGGCAATCCTCCGGCCCATTTTAGATCATCGGCAGTTTTTGATTTGGGATGGGCAGAATCTTGCGAAATTGCCGAAAAATATGGCTATGGCAAATCTGTACTCAGCAACAAGCCGATCGGCCAAAATACGAAATCCGTTGGCTCTACTTTTTATTTTAGTACGATCGTTTCTGGCTGCAAGAATTCCTTACCACTTAACTTGAGCAATTCTCAACCTGAATTAGCTGGGAAGCGAGTCTTAATTGTCGATGACAATGCTACCAACCGCAGAATTTTGACTCTCCAAGCTCAGTCTTGGGGAATGGTGGCTAGGGCTTCAGCTTCGGCTAGTTTGGCTTTAGATTGGCTGGCTGCTAAAGAGGTGTTTGACTTGGCAGTTTTGGATATGCAAATGCCGGAAATGGACGGGTTAGCTTTAGCGGCGCAAATTCGCCGGTATCCTGATTGCGAAAGGTTGCCGTTAGTGATGCTAACTTCGATCGGCAGGCAAGAAATTCACCCCCCTGCTATGGAGATGGATTTTGCTGCTTTTTTGAATAAACCCATCAAACAATCTCAGCTTTACAATGTTTTAATCAATATTTTTGGAGAACAGACAACTGAATTTAAAGGGCAGCGCACTAGCGGGGCTTTCTTGCAAAGCATACCCGTGCTGGCAGAGAACTTACCCCTGCGGATTCTGTTGGCTGACGATCATTTGGTGAATCAGAAGGTGGCTTTGCAAATTTTGCAGCGGATGGGGTATCGCGCGGATGTGGCGGGAAACGGTATCGAAGTGCTCGAAGCTTTGCGCCGCCAGCCTTATGATGTGGTGCTGATGGATGTGCAAATGCCGGAAATGGACGGACTGGAAACTACCCGCCACATCCGCGAGCAATTTTCAGCAGATTTAACTTTAGAAAATCCCACGGGAGAATCAGAAGTTTCCGTAACAAATGAGCAATCTCATAATCGAGACGCGACCAAAAATCCCACGGGAGGATCAGAAGTTTCCGCAACAGATGAGCAATCTCATAATGGAAAATCCAGAATCCAAAATCCAAAATTGACTGGCGAGGAATCTAACAATCGAAAATCGAAAATCCAAAATCTAAAACCACCTAGGCCTTGGATTGTGGCGATGACGGCAAATGCGATGCAGGGCGATCGCGAAGAGTGTATGGCTGCGGGGATGGACGACTATTTGAGCAAGCCGATCGCCATTGACCAGTTGGTGCGAGCTTTGACCGGGTGTAAATCTCGATCGAACTCCGCATTCGATCGTCTGCAGCCGATTGTTTCTTTGGATGCCCAGGCGGAACAGATCGAAGGAACGAGTGAATTACAAGTGCGATCGAATGTGGCTGTTGCGGGAAATCCACAACTGACAATTACCAATTCGCAGGCAGTCGTCGATTGGGGTGCATCAAATCTCGATCGGGCTTTGTCACAGAGTCACGATTCCCTGAGTGCCAAGATTATAGAGGGACTGCGAGAAGTGGAAGCTTTGGACGAGGCGATCGAGATTTACCTCGAAACAGCTCCCGAACTGCTGCGAGGCATCTCTATGGCTCTGTCCAACGCCGATCCGCTGGCTTTGCGGCGATCGGCTCACTCTTTAAAGTCGATTAGCGGTACTCTCGGTGCTTTTCGCTTGTTTGAGCTGTGCGAGGAACTCGAAATCATGGGCCGCATCGGAACAAATGCTAACCAGCCTTTACCTGATCCGGCCTGCGCGCTTTTAGAAGAGGTTGAGGCGGAGTATCAAAGAGTCGAAACGGCGTTAAAAATAGAGCAGTCTGTGGATTGTTAACGGTTAGATCCTGTCCGATTGATTTCTCATAAATTCAAGTCCGCTTCGGGTAAGGCTGTCCATCTGAAACAACAGTAGACAATCAAAAGTTATCTCACCCACCCCAAGGAGGGGACTGTTAACTATTAACTTACTTTTTAGTTACCAAAACCCAATCGTCGGCTGTTTTGACAACCTCAGCATTCTGCAAACCTAAATGTTTTAAAACTGGTTTTTCTAACAGAAAATAAGGTTGAGGGAGAGTTTGCCATTTCTGTTTGAGCGTCGGCGCGTCGGCGACAATAACTTGGCGTTGACTATAAAAATTCAGCGATGGACGGCCCAAGCGGTGAGAAGTAAACACTGGTTGACCCGCCGGAGTTCCTGTGCGGACAATTTCGGCGATCGGCTTAACAGGATAATCCTCCGCCAGTTCCCAAACCCAGTTATCTGAAGCCACCAATACCAACAGCGTCAGGTAAGTTCCCCAAATTAAAACTAATATAAACTGCCGGTCTTTGCGGTGCAGCAACACGGCCGCCATTGTCATTGTCAAAGCTACAAACATCAGCATTAACTGCAAATCTCGCTCTGGAGGCGCAATTTGTCCCCCGATCCTTACCCAGCCACTGAAGTACACGCAACCGACGACAGCAACTACACCCAGCATTGCCAAAATCGCGGGATGAGGCAACAAACAAATAGCATCAAAACGTTCTTCTGCTTCCTCTTTGACCGGCTCTGGCGGCAGCCACAGTTGCTCCCAAACTTCAGCAAGATAACTGCCAACGGCAAGAGCAAAAGCTGGATAAATTGGCAAAACATACCACGGCAATTTAGTAGTCATCACAGAAATAGCCAGCAGATATACTCCAGTCCAAACCAATACTAATTTTGGCCCGGCAAAACTGCGATTTTCCCAACTCAGACGCAGCCCTTGTAGCCAAAATAACTGCCACGGCAAAGCTAATTTGAAAATTTCTAAAAGATAATACCAAGGCGGGCCTCTGTGACTGCTCACAGGTTCCGAAATGCGCCGGAAAGATTCGTTAACTAAATTAGTGTTGATGAAATATTGGCCGTAGTGCAGCCATTGGGCAAAATACCAAGCAGCTACTGGCAATGTTCCCATCGCCAATCCGCCCCAAAGATACCCAGAAGTGAGGAGTCGCGGGGTATCCCAAACCAAAAAAATACAGCCCATCCCAGCCAGCAGCAGCCCCAACATGACGCCCTTAGTCAGGCAAATGAGTCCGAACCCAATCCCCGCGCCCAAAGCGTAGCGCAAATCCCGGCGCGATCGTAGCAAACACCACATCGCCCCCAGCAAAAAACACAAAACTGCTCCATCCAACATCGCCAAACGTCCATGCCGCACCACCGGTAACAGCGTCAGATAAACGAGGGCAGAAAAAATGGCGATCGAACGCGGAGGAAACAACTCCCTGCCAATGGCGTAAAGCAAGGGCACTGAAGTGGCTGTCAGCATCGCCGGTACCAACCTTGCCGTCAATTCGCTGACACCGCCGACGGCAAAACACAGCCCGATTAGCCAGTGTACCAGCGGCGGTTTGTTCAAATAAGGCGTTGAGTCGATCGTCGGATACAGCCAATTTAAGTTGCCCCGCCAAATTTCGCGACTTACCTGCGCTGCAATGCCTTCATCCCAATCCCGCAAAGCCACGCCGTTCAGATTCAGCCCGAAAATCAGCACTGCAGCCAACAGAAAAGCCAGCATCCACACTTTGTCTGTAAAGCTGTCATTCCAGCGATTTTTCGGTTTGCGGCCCAGGAATGGAAAGATTTCTGACATAAGTTAAGAGAGTTTTGAGCGTGCCAAACTGAAGGTAAACTTAGACAGCAGTTATTTGCGACTAGGAAAATACCATGAACTTGCCTGTAATTATAGATATTATCATTGGCTTAATCTTTATCTACCTGACTTTAAGCTTGCTAGCTTCGGAAATTCAGGAACTGATTGCTACTGTTTGGCAGTGGCGGGCAGAACATTTAAAGAAGTCGATCGAAGTGCTGATTTCTGGAGGCAGCGAAGGCGCGAAAGATCCTCTGCAATTTAAGAGAGTCGGACAGTTGGCTCATTCGATTTACGCTAATCCGATTATCAAAGATTTGAATCAGGGAGCGAAGGGGCTGTTATCAGAGGGATTCCGCTCTGTTACGCACCGCCTGGGGGATTTGTACCACGGAGTTACGGGTACTAAAAATGTTTTCGGCAATAAATCCAGTGGCCCTTCTTATATTCCAGCCGAGTGTTTTTCGGCTAGCCTTTTGGAGACTTTAAAGGTTTCTAGTTTGCTCAGCTCTATCTCTAAAACCCGATTGGAAAAATTTAAAAAATTACAATTAGTACAAATTCAACAGATTGGAGAAAATCTGAGTTTGCCGGATGCTACCAAACCGATTCTTGAGCAAGAATTTAGGTGGCTGACTGCGGAGTTCAATCGAGTTGTTGAAGATTATCAAAACAATTTATCAAGTTTGAACAACAGCTTAGATCGGATGTCGGAAAAGCTAGGATTTTATATTAAGGATTCTCAGGTTTATCTACCAGAAACCGAGCTAGCAGGAAGAGAATTTCAGAGGCAGATGGCATTTGTCAAGGCTCGTTTTAACAGCAAAATTGAGCGGGTAGCGCTGCTGGGGCAACTGCAACCGAGTTTCAGCAATCTGTTAAATACTGTTAAAAAAAGTCAAGATACGGTAGCAGAAATTATGGAGATAAAAGAGGAGAGTCCCATTTATCAACAAATTCAAGAAACCTTGGACAGTATGCCAGAATCTTTGAAACGCAGCCTTTATATTTTAGCGCAGCGCGCTGAAAAAGGCGGCGGAGATACTCAAGAGCAGTTGCAGCGTTTTCAGAAAGAAATTGAAATTTGGTTTGACCAATCGATGGAGCGCGCTTCTGGCGTTTACAAGCGGAATGCTAGAGGGGTGGCAATTTTGCTCGGAACTACGATCGCTGTCGCTGCTAATGCTGATACCATTAATATGATTAATCTCTTGTCGAAGGATTCTATTTTGCGATCGACTGTTAATTTGTACGCTCAGCAGTTGGTGACAAACAATGCTAAGACTAAATCAAATAATTTAACCAGTCTGACAAAAGTTCAACAGAATGTCGATCGAGCTTTGGATCAGGTAGCTCTGCCTTTAGGATGGAGCGAACCGAACAGGTTAGAACGAGATAAACAGGGGAATTTATTGTGGCCGGCTTTCATGGAAAAATTGTTTGGTTGGATATTGAGCGGCGTAGCTATTTCTATGGGAGCTGATTTTTGGTTTGAGGCACTCAAAAAGATGATTAATATTCGCAATGCAGGGAAAAAACCGCCATCTTCCACAGAATCTTGAGCGGTGCAGTTGTCAAGCCAATCTACTAAGTGTCATACCCTTTTAGATTATAGATTTTACATGGGGGAATGACTGAAGACTATCGAGGTTTGAAGCATCGGCTTACAGTTGGATTCTTTTTTGAAAGTGGGATCACGGATAGGATACCGGATCGATTGGTAATTGCGCGTTTGGCGGAAGTAAGGGAAAACACGCAGAATATAAATTCCGTGCGATCGCGGATGGCAGTGCTGCGGAAATAGGGCAAACTGATAGATAGGTGAAATAAGAATGAGCGAAATAAACAAGGTCGCTGGCAGTTTCAGAAGCTCTGACTCCAAGGCTGTATCTACCACTAAACGGCCTTTTAGAGGACAGAATATGTTCACTTCTTTAAGGGAAACGACTCCCCCCTTGGAATACGCAAATCCCCCATCCCAAAGCTTTGTAGTCAAGGACTCCAGCATCAATGAAGGTGGATATTTTGTTTCCAGAATTTTGGCGGGGGAATGTGACTGCATCGAGAAAATTACCTCGGCACTTCAAAAATATGCCTCTATCCTTAGAGAGATTGACAAAACTAGCACAACTTCTGAGGGCAGCTCGAACCAACTGCAATTAGGCTTTGTTATCCTCAGTTCAGATTACCTCGAACCCTACAAAAGTCAATTGCCAAAATCCCATAGTTCCCTGAGTAAAAACAGCGGACTTGGTTCGTGTTATGCCGGTCAATATAGTGATACACTCAGCAACGGCGGTGGGCGCGATCGACTGTTTGCTGCTAATTAAGGAGAGTGATTTAATGGAGGGTGTGGAACGTACCGAGGGCGACTGGACTCGAATACAATTGTAATTAGGGAGGCAGCCGCGATCGAAATCAACGATTTAATCTGACTCAATTTGCAATCATATCAATTCGCGCTGAATAATTTGAATCATGTTTGTAGTGAGGTGGGCAGTCCTCACAGTGTCGGTAGCATCCCATAAACCAATTGATTTCCCGCGATGGGTTCCACTTAATATTAGACCGTTTTGACTGTTAGTAAATGCGACCAAACGTCCTGGTAATCAGTATTTGGGTGTACCGCCAACCTAGCAGCTTCAAAGCATATAGAATTTTTTAAAATCTACATAATTCAGTTTTCCCTTGGATGAAATACAGCTAGGGAAACTCTAGTGCCTTGTGCCTATAGATAAATTCTCACACTCCAATAAGAACTACTAAATATAAGAGGAGTTATTCGGAGGTGAATTACCTCCCCTATTTCCGCATCCCTCAATGCAGGCTACTATTAGCAAAATAAGGTCAAAAAAAATTGGATAATAGAACCTAGATTTCTTTCAATATTCCCGATTAATATTGCGATCTATTTCCATAGATAGAGGCTCCAATTTACACTTTAGTCAAGAGGCAAAAGGCCAATGCCGAGCAAAATAAATCAATAAAAAAATTTTTAAAATGACACCATTTCCAAATTGGGTGTTAAGATATAATCAATTAAGCCTGATGAGATAACTCCGGGGTGTATCTACTAATAATGCCCTTAATGGAGTATCCAATATGAGTTCTACATTCGCTCAAGTTAACTCAAAATCTGCTTGGGAAAAAATGCCACCGCGCTGCTTAGTCTT
>NZ_JAUBSD010000093.1:0-30249 GCF_036704575.1 Microcoleus sp. K5-D4 | reverse complement strand
CCCAATCCAGGCACCGGGGCGCTGCTGTTTGGCCCTACCGTGAGGTTAGTAGGTGTCGCTACTGGTGGTTGGTTGGGTGTCGTTCCTGTTAAACCGAGATTCGCGTTAGCTGGGGGGCTAACTGCGCCGCTGTTATCTGTGGCGCTGTAGGTAAAATTGGCACCGGTAAAGCTACCTGTGGATTGGAAAAACAGTTGCTGCAACTGTGCTGGAGTCAAAACTTGACCTGGTGTCACTGGTACACCGCCGTTGGCTGGATCTCCTAAAAACAGGATTCCTTGGTCTGCTGGCGGCAGGGTGTTGATGGTGTAAGAGGCGATCGACCCTTCCGGGTCAGTTCCTCCCAATCCAGGCACCGGGGCGCTGCTGTTTGGCCCTACCGTGAGGTTAGTAGGTGTCGCTACTGGTGGTTGGTTGGGAGTTGGAGTCTGTGTCAGAGTTGTGGTGACTGTAGATGCGTTGTTGCCCGGAGTCGGGTCAGCGGTAGTTGAGGTACTTCTGGCGGTGTTGCTGACGCTGCCGGATGCAGGTGCGATGAAGCTGACTGTGTTGATGACGTTGCCACCGCTGCCTAAGCTGGGAATAGGTGAGAAGGTGACAATGCCTGTATTGGAATCGTAGACACCGCCGTTGACTCCTGTTAAGCCGGGAACGATGGTGTCGGTAACGGTGAGGTTTTCGGCTGTGCTGGGGCCGTTGTTGACTGTGGAAATCGTGTAAGTAACTATTTCACCCGGTGCTGCTGCCGTAGTCCCGGTTTTGGTGGTAACAACGTCGGCACTAGGTGTCAGAGTTGTGGTGACTGTAGCCAGCGGATCAGTGCCGTTGTTGTTTTCAGGAAAAGGATCTGGGGTAGCTGAGGTATTTCTGGCGGTGTTCTTGACGCTGCCGGATGCAGATGCAGGTGCGATGAAGCTAACTGTGTTAATGGCAGGAGGAGCACCGGAAGGCAAGCTGGGAATCGCTGGGAAGGTGACAATCCCAGTATCTGGATTGTAAACAGCCTCGTTGGGTAGACTAACTATTTTTAAACCGGGAACGATGGTGTCGGTAACGGTGACGTTTGCGGCTGTGCTTGGGCCGTTGTTGACTGTGGAAATTGTGTAAGTAACTGTTTCACCCGGTGCTGCTGCCGTAGTCCCGGTTTTGGTGGTAACAACATCGGCAAGAGCATCAACAATTGTAGTTGAGACTTGAGAGATGGGTTGGGAACTATTGTTGTTAGCTAGATTGGGGTCGAAAGTGCTGGAGGTGCTATAGGCAGTGTTAGTTAAGGCGGCGCCGACTGTTGGGGGAACTGTGGCGGTGATGGTGCGGGTTTCGCTAGCACCGTTAGCCAGAGTCGGAATCGCCGGCCAGATGACCGTCCTCGTTACGGTATTGTATGTGGCGAGGTCGGAGGCACTGACGAAACTTAAGCCTGCGGGCAGGGGATCTTGAATCAGGACGCTTTCGGCGCTGTTTGGCCCGTTATTTGTGGAGGTAATCGTATAGGTAATGGTGCTATTGGGTATGGCATAGAGCGGGCCTTTTTTAACAATGGAAACGTCGGCTACGAGTGTAGGCGGATCTATACTTTGGACGATGACATTGTTAACTTCGTGAATGTTTGTGTTTCCCCCTGTCGAAGCAGCAAAGCCAAATTTAAAAGTACGTGGAACTGCTCCGTTTACGGTTGCCAAATTTGGTATGTCGAGCAGTGTTTCGCCCGCATCAAATGTGCCGTTGCCGTTCAAGTCTAAGGCAACTGTCAGACGGTTAGGAAATGTTGGTGAATTCGCGGGAAACAATGTAACTTGGACGGTTCTTTTGGTATTAGCAGCGGTGCGAAAGGTGGCAGTTTGATTATCTATGCCACCGGGAACGACACTGCTAGTTAAAAAATTATAAGATCTGCTTTCGCTGCCTCTAATTCCTATTGAATCAGGCCGCTGCCCTGGGCCGCCCACACGCCCTCCCGCTCCTGATTGACTAGCAGAATAATTGCCAAACTCGTCTAATCCGATACCTAAATAACCTCCTACAATACCCGGTACGATTCCATCCCTATTATTCTGAGCATAGCCGAGAGAGCCGCCAAAGCCTCCCGCTTTTGTTGGCGTAGCTGTTCCGTCAATGAGGAAAAAACTAATGCCATCCGCACCAA
Organism: Microcoleus sp. K5-D4; assembly: GCF_036704575.1. Classification (NCBI taxonomy): domain Bacteria; kingdom Bacillati; phylum Cyanobacteriota; class Cyanophyceae; order Oscillatoriales; family Microcoleaceae; genus Microcoleus; species Microcoleus sp. K5-D4. Next base: position 28,103 of record NZ_JAUBSD010000093.1, on the reverse strand, counting down.
GGAGAGGACTATTCTGTGGTGCAGAAGGATAAATGGCAGTACCTCTGTTATAGGCAAAGAAATCAAAGGTAACTCTCAAACCCTCAGTAGCAGAGATGGGGTTGTTGTAGATAACAAAAGCTGCTTCGTCAAACTTATTTGATGTTAATCTCAAAGTACCGCTTCCGGGTGGATCGCCAGTCCCTAAAGCGGGAATAACGCCACTGAGGTTTTGTGTACTACCTGCGGTTAAGCCTGGTGGATCGGATGCGCCAAAAATTCCATATATCCAAGGCCCGATTACGGTTGAATTTTTAAATTCTTCAGCCGCTAAGGTAGCCAGAACAGATGTGTAGCCTTCTAGGACTTCTTTTTCAAAGGCTATTTCGGTATTTATTTGTCCTGTAGTAATTTCTAATTCCCAGTCGCCACCTAATGCTGCACTCCCTGTTAGGTTGTTGGAAGCACCAATATTTGCTCCTGTTATTTCACTGAGTTTTTGTATGAATTTAATGCCGGATTCGCCGGCGGCTATGTTACAGCCGTAAAGCAGAATGTTGCCTTGCTCGCTAAGGGCTTTTCCCCACTGCTGCAGTTGGCTGCTGTAGGTTTCTAGATTATCAATATTAAGTTCTGTTGAGCCGATTTCTACTGCTGCTTCTCGGCCGTGAGAAACTATGTGCAGGCTGGTGATGCTGTTGCGCTGATCCAAAATTTCGGTGATTTGCTCGATCGCCTCCCTAGTAGGATTGAGTACAAATACTTCCGTTCCTGCTTTAATACCACCGATCAATTGCTGGTAGTTTTCTACTCGGGAGTCAACAATCACTAGAGATTTTTTCGCGTCCGGTTCTGCTGTAGAGCTTGCTTTCTCAAAAAAAAAGTTGTTCTTAGCGGCAATATTCGTAAATTTAGGTATTTTTACGGGTGTAAAATTCGGCAGATAGGAGATCATTTTCTTTATTCCCTGATTTACTTATTAGTTTTAACCTACCCAGCTTGAGAAAATTCCATAAACACCAAAATATAAATTTTTAATGAATTGTTTCTATAAATAGAATAATAATTACGTAGTTTGTGGGTTGAGATTTTAGGAAAGAATTGGACGAGGACTGCTGCGGGCGATCGCGGGTGGCTAGGGCGACAAATCACCGCAACTTCTATGCAAACGTTTTCGGGCTTTGACTGCGCCAGCCAAGTCTTTTTATGTGAGAATGGGCTATGCCAGAACTTGGAGATTGCGATCGCCAATTACTTACGCATTGCTGAAAAAAGGCAGTAATTCCGGTAACACGAAGCTTCTCAGTACGGTTGTAAGTAGGATTTTTTGTTGAATCTTCACCGTAAGCCCACTTAAAAAAGTGGTTTCCGAGAATTGGAAAATTTTTAATTTGCGATTCGATTTACTACTGTTGGCGATTGACATCGCCGCCAAATTCACTTATATTTAAGCTCTATCAAAAAATCATCATAAATACCACTAAAATATACAAAAATTAACATCGCGTCAGGCAAGTTAACACCAGCTAGGAGTTGACAAGTTGTACTAATCTATGATTTAAATTTTCGGGTGTTCACAGCCAAAGGTAGTGAAGCGATCGCAGGATTTGAGAATTGAACGCGAGATTTGCCCAAAAAATTCTTTCAAATACTAGGGTGAGGTGCTTTGTGCTGCGTGCATACCCTACGGGAGAGGCGGAAAAATTGAGGGTGGCGCGATCGCACTTTCTCGGACTCAGCCACCCCCAATTCCGCGCTTTTTAAACGTTAGTTAATATCCAGTTCCCGCACTAAAAAAGCCCATTCATCTGCCAATTCTTCAATCACTTTAGCGGTAGGTTTGCCGGCACCGTGTCCCGCTTTAGTTTCGATCCGAATTAACACGGGTTTTTCTCCGGCGTGGGTTTCTTGCAAGGCAGAAGCAAACTTGAAACTGTGGGCCGGAACTACTCGATCGTCGTGATCGGCAGTTGTAATCATTGTCGCCGGATAAGCCGTTCCCGGTTTGAGGTTGTGCAACGGAGAATAGCCGTGAATGGTGGAAAATTCTTCGGGATTTTCCGGCGAACCGTATTCAGAAGTCCAAGCCCAACCAATGGTAAATTTGTGGAAGCGCAACATATCCATGACGCCGACGGCCGGCAGTGCTGCACCGAACAATTCCGGTCGCTGAGTCATGCAAGCTCCCACTAATAAACCGCCGTTGCTGCCACCTGCGATCGCCAATTTGGCCGGTTTGGTATACTTGTTTTCGATCAACCATTCAGCGCCAGCTATAAAGTCATCAAACACGTTTTGCTTGTTCAACTTTTTGCCAGCTTCGTGCCATGATTCGCCGTACTCGCCGCCTCCCCGCAAACAGGCGATCGCATAAACTCCGCCCATCTCTAACCACACTATCCTGCTAACAGAAAAACTCGGAGTTAGCGAGATGCCAAAACCACCGTATCCGTAAAGGTAGGTGGGGTTATTGCCATCCAACTGCAAGCCTTTTTTGTGCGTAATAAACATGGGTACTTGCGTACCGTCTTTGCTGGGATAAAATACTTGTTTCGTCTCGTAATCATCGGGATTAAAATCGACCTTTGGCTGCCTATAAATCGTACTTTCATCTGTCACCATGTTGTACTGATAGATGGTGTTAGGTGCAGTGAAACTGGTGTAAGCATAAAAAGTTTCGGTGTCGTGCCGCTTGCCGCTGAATCCTCCCGCCGAACCGATTCCGGGCAAGGCAACTTCTCGCACGAAAGAGCCATCTAAGTTGAAAATTTTAATCTGGGTGTAGGCGTCTTTCAAGTAGGAAGCGACAAATTGATTGTTCAGGAGACCAATGCCTTCGAGAGTTTCTGCTGCTTCGGGGATAATTTCTGTAAACCCCCCCTCCCTGGGCGACGGGGGGGTTTCGTCACAGGCGAGGGATGAGGGAGGTGGGTTGTTGGTGTCGATCGCAATTACGCGGCCCAACGGTGCATTCAAGTCAGTTTGAAACCAGAAAAGAGAACCGTCATTGTCGATGAAACTGTACTCAGCCTCAAATTCGTTAATGAGTTCTACAACGGTTGATTCCGGTGCAGTTAAATCCTTGTAGAAAATCAAGTTTTTGGTTTCAGTTCCTTGCCAAACTGAGATAATCAAGTATTTGCCATCTTCGGTGACGCCGCCGCTAAATCCCCACTCTTTTTGGTCTGGTCGCTCGTAGATTAATACGTCTTCAGATTGGGGCGTGCCGATTTGGTGGTAAAACAGTTTTTGGTAATAGTTAACGTCTTCGTGCTTGCTTTTTTCATTGGGTTCGTCGTAGCGACTATAAAAAAAACCTTTGCCGTCGTGAGTCCACGATGCTCCTGAGAATTTAATCCACTTTAAATGGTCTGATAAATCTTCGCCGGTTGCCACGTCACGGACTTTCCATTCCTGCCAGTCCGAACCGGAACTTGACAAACCGTAGGCCATGTATTTGCCGTCTTCGCTGATAGCTATTCCACCCAGAGCAACGGTTCCATCTTCTGAGAGAGTGTTGGGGTCAATTAATACTTTTGGTTCGCTATCGAGAGATGTTAACGTGTAGAGTACGGATTGATTTTGCAGGCCGTCATTCTTGTAGTAGAAATAGCGAGATCCTTCTTTGAAAGGTATGCCGTATTTCTCGTAATCCCAAAGTTGAGTCAGGCGCTGTTTGATTTTTTCCCGCGCCGGAATTTCGTTGAGGTAGGCAAAAGTGACTGCATTTTGGGCTTCCACCCAAGCTTGGGTTTCCTCAGAGTCGGGATTTTCCAGCCATCTGTAGGGGTCAGATACTTTGACGCCGTGGTAGTCGTCTGTTTGGTCGATTTTGCGGGTTGTGGGGTAGGTGAAAGGTCGATCGAATTTAGCCATGATTTTTTACTCTCGGTAACTTTGTCCAGTTTACCCTTTCGCGGCAGTGACGACAGGGAACAACGAAACTCAAGAGCAAAAACCAAATACCAAATAGCCGACAGGTTGAAACCTGTCGCTACACCGAAAAAACCCGCATCGGCGGGTTTCATATCTTACAATTGTGTCATTGCGAGGCTCAGCGAAGCAATCGCAAAAGCTTAGGATATAGCTGCCGTCGCATCAATTGTAAACTCTTCATCCTCTCTTCTCTTCCTACCCTTCGGGAACGGCTTCGCCGAACGTGCCCTTGGCGTCTTCGCGGTTCGTTTCTCTTATTTTTAAATCAGCCATCACCCGTTTTCAACTAATCCAACTCTCTCCTTCCTTCCAAAGCGCGAGCCAATGTAACTTCATCGGCATATTCCAAATCTCCCCCCATCGGCAAACCAAAAGCTATGCGCGTCACTAGGGTAAAAGGTTTTAATAAGTGACCGATATAAAGAGTAGTAGTTTCGCCTTCCACGCTGGGACTAATAGCAATAATTACTTCCTTAACCTTTTGCTGACTGACGCGCCGCACTAAAGGTTGAATGTTCAATTGTTCTGGGCCAATTCCATCCATCGGTGAGATAACGCCCCCAACAACGTGATATTTACCCATATATTCCCGCGTTTTTTCTAAAGCGATTACGTCGCGGGATTCTGACACTACACAAATGGTATGAGTGTCGCGGTTGGTATTGCGGCAAATTTCGCAAACAGGGTCAGCAGATAAGTGAAAGCATACTTGACAGAAACCTACTTGCTGTTTGGCATCAATCAAAGATTTAGCTAGGGCTTGCACTTCTTCTTCCGGTCGCTTCAAAATATGTAAAGCGAGCCGCTGGGCTGTTTTTGGGCCGACTCCTGGCAAGCGCTGCAATTGTTCGATTAAACGAGCTAAAGGTCGAGTGTACATTAAAAATTGGCGGTAATTGGTAAGATCATTTCTGGTTGATTCGCGCTCGTAGAATTGGCGCGATGTAGGGGCGGGTTTTACCAACCATCTATGTTTTAAACTAAGTATATCATAAACTCGTCCCGCCCATACACTGATGAGTATTGACTAATTTACCCTCCACTAATTTTAGCTTTGTAGCCTAACTTTGTAATAATTTCTAGCAGCTTTTGCTTATGTTCGCCTTGAATTTCGATTTCATTATCTTTGACTGTGCCGCCAGTACCGCATTGGGCTTTTAGCTGCTTGGCTAAAGTTGCTAATGTTTCGGGTTTTTCCTGAAAGCCGCTGATGACTGTAACTGTTTTGCCGCCGCGTCCTTTTCGGGATGCTTCGATTTTGAGGTTTTGTTGATTGGGGGGAACTTCGGCAACTCCCCGTTGAAGGGCTGCCGAGTTGTCAACGTTGCCAAATTCAGAGTAAACTATTCGTTTCCCCTCGGTTGTTTTGCTGTCAGAATCTTTGCGTTTGGATGCTGCCATAGGTTAAGATGCTTGAACTTTTTTACTGCTATTTCTAGTTTTAGCGGATTGGGGTATGGTTGCGATCGCTCGGAATGCGCTCTATCTTCTACTTATTGTATTAGCCCGTCAAGCGTTCAAGGAATTATAATGAAATTTGTGCGATCGCCTCAAGTCCACAACCGATTTGGTACGATCGATACCAAGCCTCTAGCTTACCCGCGAATCTAAAAAATCTAAAATCTAAAATCTAAAATCAAATGACAGTCACCCCCCTGCATCTCACCACCGAAACCAGCGCCCAACGCCCAGACTCTCTCGGCAGATTCGGCAAATTCGGCGGCAAATACGTCCCCGAAACCCTGATGCCCGCTTTATTTGAACTAGAAGCCGCTTTCCACAAATACCGCAGCGAACCGGAATTTCAACAGCAACTCCAACAATTACTCAAAGATTATGTCGGCCGCCCCAGCCCTTTGTATTTCGCGGAACGCCTCACCGAACACTACGCTAAAGCAGACGGAACTGGCCCGCAAATTTACCTCAAACGCGAAGATTTAAACCACACCGGTGCTCACAAAATCAACAACGCTTTAGCTCAAGCATTGCTGGCAAAACGTATGGGCAAAAAGCGGGTAATTGCTGAAACTGGTGCCGGTCAACATGGCGTTGCTACTGCTACAGTTTGCGCTCGTTTCGGTATAGAATGCGTTGTCTACATGGGCGTTCACGACATGGAAAGACAGGCTTTAAATGTGTTTAGAATGCGCTTGATGGGAGCCGAAGTGCGGCCGGTGGCGGCGGGTACGGGAACGCTGAAAGATGCGACTTCGGAAGCGATTCGCGACTGGGTGACAAATGTGGAGACAACTCATTACATTCTCGGTTCCGTAGCAGGCCCGCATCCTTACCCGATGATGGTACGCGATTTCCATGCGGTAATCGGTGAAGAAACGCGCGCTCAGTGTCAGGAAAAGTGGGGCGGTTTGCCGGATATTTTATTAGCTTGCGTCGGCGGCGGTTCTAATGCAATGGGTCTTTTCCATGAGTTTGTCGGGGAAGAAACTGTCAGATTGATTGGTATTGAAGCGGCGGGCGAAGGCGTGGAAACTGATAAACACGCTGCTACTTTGACTAAGGGAAGTGTGGGAGTTCTACACGGGGCAATGAGTTATTTGCTGCAAGATAATGAAGGTCAAGTGATTGAGCCACATTCGATTAGTGCGGGTTTGGATTATCCGGGTGTGGGGCCGGAACACAGTTATTTGAAGGATGCGGGCAGGGCTGAATATTATAGCGTAACTGATGCAGAAGCGCTGGGAGCATTTCAGCGGCTTTCGCAGTTGGAGGGGATTATTCCGGCTTTGGAAACTTCTCACGCGATCGCCTATTTAGAGACTCTCTGCCCGCAGCTAACAGGCAATCCCCGCATTGTGCTGAACTGTTCGGGACGCGGCGATAAAGACGTGAACACTGTAGCGAAGGTTCTGAATATCTAGGTTAGCGGAATGTGGGGCGATCGCTCTGTAGGAATTGGTAACAATTAACTTTATTTCTCGTTTGAGTTCATGTCCAAAGGTTTGATTTCGATTTGCTTGGGATTGTTGACAATCCTGCCTAAGTGTGACACCTCCATTCCTACGCGATCGCTGCCACAAACTCCCATGAATACTAATGTTGCTTCCAGTGCTATTACTGACTTAGAAAAAGCGGTTAACCAACAGATCAATCAATACCGAGCATCTAAAAAGTTGCCACCGCTGACTATCGATCCGCGAATCACTCAGATAGCAAGAATTCACAGCGAAAATATGGCTAACGGTAAAGTACGTTTCAGCCACGATGGATTTGAGGGGCGGGCGAAAGCAATTACTATTCCTTATAAAAGTGTAGCTGAAAATCTTGCTTACAATTTTGGCTACAACGACCCGGTACGCAATGCTGTTGAGGGTTGGATTAAAAGTGACGGCCACCGCAAAAATATGGAGGGTCAGTTTAATGTGACAGGTATTGGGGTTGCCAAAAATGCCAAAGGCGAGTATTATTTTACTCAGCTTTTTGTTCGCAGTCGGTAAGGTGAAGGAAGAAGAAAGTTGGGCAACGGATTCGCTCGACGGAGGTAACGGATGTAACGGATGTCAGGAAGAGGGAAGAGGGAAGAAGGCAGTCAACAGTTAACAGTCAACAGTCAACAGTCAAAAATTACTAATAATGGAATTTGCAGATTTTCAAGTGTGCGATGGTGATATTCCCGATTCTCTCTTATCTTATTATTTGACTGCGCCGGCGATCGCCGTTGATACGGAAACAATGGGTTTGCTACCCTGGCGCGATCGCTTGTGTTTGGTTCAGTTGTGCAATCCCGAAGGTAAAGTTGCAGTGGTGCGGATTGCCAAAGGCCAGACAGCAGCACCGAATTTAAAGAAGTTAATGGAAGCCGAAAATATTGAGAAAGTATTTCATTTTGCGCGCTTTGATATGGCAACAATGCGTTACAATTTAAGTATTGACATTGCACCAGTTTTCTGCACAAAGCTAGCTAGTAAACTTGCTAGAACTTATACCAACAAACACGGATTGAAAGAATTAATTCTAGAACTCGAAAAGGTAGAATTAAATAAAACAGCTCAAAGTTCCGACTGGGGAAATGCGACTAATCTTTCGGACGATCAACTAAATTATGCTGCTAACGATGTCCGCTATTTGCTGAGCGCTAAACAAAAGTTGACTGCTATGTTGCAGCGAGAAGAACGCTGGGAAATTGCACAGCAATGTTTTCAGTGTTTGCCAGTTTTTGTGAGTTTGGATTTATTGCAGTACAAGGATGTTTTTGAACACGGCTAATACCATTTTAGATTTTAGATTTTAGATTGGGAATGACTGATTACTACCAGGGTTTAGAGCAAGGGCATAAAGTTCCATTCTTTTGGGGAACTGGTATAATATGCTGTCACCTCGCAGAACTGGCATCAAATTGGTTTGTAGTGAAGCGTGAGTTTTCATAAAACTCGCTCGGACTAAAGTCCTCACTACAAACGTAATTATTATTATTTGACCGGACTTGATGTGAGTTAAAAAAAATTCAAAACAGTCATATATTGCTGATTAGGGCTACTCGGGATGGTGTTCGTGCAGCAAAGCTTCAATTTGGTCGTCAACATTTCTAACCACCTGTTCCAAAGCGGGCAACCCCTCTAAAGGCACAGGAGAAAGCCGAGTTCGATCGCGAATTTGATTCACTTTCCGCTGCAATTCTTCGGCCAGCCGCAGGGCGTCCCGACTCAAAGTAGACAACTGCTGTTGCTGGTAAAACCTCAAAGCTGCCCCCCGCAAAACTTGCAGGGTGGCTTCTTCCTTGCCACCCACCGTCATTACCCGCAAGCGCAACAGCAAATGAGTGTTTTGATATATGCGCTCAACTTCGACTTGTTTGGGCTGTTCCACCGGGCAAACAGGCATATCTGTCAGCCGCTTCAACTCGTCGATGACCTCTTGGAAAAGGACGATATCAATACCTTCGAGCATCGATTTCAAAACGCCATCTTGACTCCAAAGAATGCGACCTTGGGACTGGTGCCGCTCAAAAAACAGGCGACCGATACCCTCTCGCAGCACTCTACCGAGCAATTCTTGTAGGAGTTGGGGCGCGGGCAAAGTTGCCAAAACTTCCACTTGGCTTGACAAGTGCAAAGCCTCGACATTCAAAACCGATAGCTGTGTCGGTGTCGGGGGAACCTCAGCGCCAGCAGGTTTAAACCGCTCAGGAGCGGGCATCGATGGTTCTGGCACAGACAGCAGCGTTTCTGCATTGGGGCCTGAAGTTGCTGGTGCGGGTTTTTTGGGTGTTGGGGCTGCGGCGGTTTCTGTCTGGCTCGGTTCTCGGAGTTGGTTCCCGTGCAACAAGTAAGCTGAGAGCATCGAGCGCTGAGTTTCCGAGGCAATTGGCTCTGTTGTGACTGAGCAATTCATGTAAGCTAAAATCCGCTGCACGTAGTCCAAGGCGGAGTCATCTTGGGCATCGACTACGCCCAATTTAAACAGATTACCTTCTAGAGATAAAGGCAAAACTTGATAGTAAAGGCAAGCTTCAAAGGGGACAACTGTATCGATTAGGTGAAATATTCGATCGGAGTCCATTGTAGCTGCGGAGTCTGTTGAAGATGTATGTACCATTAGCTGCTTTGTAGTTGGAAGCGCGATCGAGCGCGACGCACCAACCTGATGCGATAAAATTAAACGCTGCAACTTCCCTGACGGAGGAATTGGCCTAACAACCGGAAGCTTTTATTAAAGAAAAATCCTTAGTCCCAGAATTTTCTCCCTTCTGTATTGCAGCCTCAAACTCTACCAAAAGATTGAGAACTAGATGATGACTAGCGCAGTCTAGACCCACTATCATCGATCGCCCGAGATTGATGCCCGTGGCTGGCAACAATAGAATTATGTCTTTAATGCACAAGTATTAGAGATGCACCACAACCGATGATTTACGGGCAACCGCTGAATTTAGGATTGGTTAAAAAATCCTCAAAAGTCGATCGTGCTGCTAGTATCTTACCTCAGAGAGCTGACTGCGATCGTCTCGGACCGCGATCGTCACGGCAGGGCTACAAAATCCCGATCGATCTAACCTGATTTGATACAAGCGGCATCGCCCGGTTTTCCACAGGGAAACTCGCAGCAGTCTGTGGCTGTTGGGTAATTGATTTGTAGCGCGGATTCTGAAAAATTCTACCGCCAATTAACAATTAGCAATTGCCTGCCACCCATTACCAATCTACTCGTTGCGGAGCGATTGAGCTGCTAAATAGAGTTTGCTCCACTCGCCGATGACTTGATTGGTTTTCAGCTTTAATTCCGATGCGATCGTCTCTACACTTTTCCCTGCTTTCAACGATTCTAGCAACTGCCGCTGCACCGGTGTGAGGTCTTGTAAATATTGCTGCCACTGAGCGGGAGTCAAGCCCAAACTGTGTTCTTGGAGCGAAGTTTCCAGCCAGTTGGCGACTAATTCCGGTGCTTGTTTGACCGCAAAAACCCGAATCGCGTGATAACTAACTTTTTCTCGCAAACGGTAAATTTGCTTGATCGGAACCTTCAACTCCTCGGCAATTGCCTCTTGGGAACGGCCTTGCAGGTAAAGCCGCAGCCACCGGGAAGCCAGCGGATCGACTTCAGCGGCCAAGTAATTCTCAAATTCTTGTTGGACAATCTGCCGCTGAGTTTGCTGCTCTTCCCAAGCTTGATTTTCTCGATACTCGGACATTGCCTGTTCGTCTAGCAGGCTGAGCGGTTCGTCTGTATCGTCGGGTAGAACCTGTTCCGACACCAGCCGCACCCAGTCTCCTGCAGGCACTTGCGTCAACCCGCCCCGCTGGGCACGCCGCAAGTAGTTGACAAAACGGTACACCAGCAGCGGCTGGTTGCGGATCGGCCGCAAGCAGTATTCTTCTGTGCTCGCTAGCAGCAAAGCATTTCGCAGGCGTCTGTCTGAGGTGCATTCGGCAATCCAGGCGACTTGCTGCTGCAGGTAGCGATCGGAATTGAGCATTTCCTGGATCACTTCTTGCAATACCTCCACCGCACTCCGCTGTCTGTCCCGACTCAGCGAAACCCACGCTTGGATTTTTTGTCGGAGCACAACCAAGCCGCCGAGCCGCCCGATCAAGTTGCGGTAAGCTTTTTCTGGCGGTACTCCCAGATACCGAGAAATCAAAATTCGATATAAAAAGTCGATCGCCCCAGAGGCGACAGACAATTGAGTTGGGCTAAGAGTGTCAAATCTTTCGGGCTTGTCTCCCAACAGCCAGCGGACAACACTCTCGCGAGTGCTAGAACTCTCCTGCGGGCAATCTTGTTCGAGTCGAGACTTCCAATCTTGTCCTAGTCTTTCCGCCAAGGTCATGGGCTGTCGAGAATATTGTCTTTCACCCCCGATTTTACGTGGTATCCTGGATTTTTGAGTATTTTTCAGATATACGATCCTCTTCGAGGGCTTCGCCAACGCGCGATCGGATAAATTACCTTAAATTACCCTAAACAAAATTCCATTACGGTGCGATATGCCTAACTTTTTATTAGAACTCGGTACAGAAGAATTGCCCGCATCTTTTGTCGCCAGCAGCGCCCAGCAGTGGCAGCGACTTGTACCTGCAACGCTGGCAGAAGAATCCTTGACAAATGACTCTATTAATGTATACGCTACTCCGAGGCGTTTGGCCGTTCTCGTGAAAGGGCTGCCAGTTCAGCAATTAGATAGGGAAGAAGAGGTAAAAGGGCCACCCGCGAGTTCGGCTTTTAAAGATGGCAAACCGACGAAAGCAGCCGAAGGTTTTGCGAAAAAGCAGGGCGTAGAAATTGATGCTTTGGAAGTTCGCGCTACCGATAAAGGCGATTTTGTGTTTGTGCTCAAAAAGATTCCGGGGCGGATGACAGCGGATATTTTGACAGAACTTGTGCCGCAGTGGATTAATAAGTTAGAAGGCAAAAGATTTATGCGGTGGGCCGACGGAGATTTGAAGTTTCCGCGCCCGATTCGATCGATTGTGGCGCTGTTGGATGATACTGTACTGCCAATTACATTAGTGAGTGGTTCGGATACGGTCAAGAGCGATCGAATTTCCCAAGGACACCGGGTGTTACATCCGCAGCCTGTCTCGATTCCGCAAGCGGAGGATTATGTCGAGTGTCTGCGGGCTGGTTGCGTGGAGGTCGATCGATCCCAGCGCAAAAATCAAATTAAAGCACAAGTAGAAGCCGCAGCAACAAAACAAAGCGGTTACGCCGACATTACGGAAGACTTGTTAGAAGAAGTCACAGACTTAGTAGAATGGCCGAATGCAGTTGTCGGGAAATTTGACGACGAATTTTTGATATTGCCACCGGAAGTAATCACCACAATTATTGTTACAAACCAGCGATATTTTCCGATTCTCAAAAGCCCGGATTTTCCTGAACTGCTGCCCTATTTTATTACAATTTCCAACGGCGACCCGGCTAAAGCGGCGATTATTGCTGCTGGTAACGAGCGAGTAGTGCGGGCGAGATTGGCAGACGGTCAGTTTTTCTACAAAGCAGACTTGGTAAAGCCTCTAGAGGATTATTTGCCCAAGTTGGCAACAGTTACTTTCCAGGAAGATTTGGGGACAGTACGCGCAAAAGTCGATCGCCTGTGCAAAATTGCCAGCCTCATCGCCACTCAACTGCAAATAACAGGCGAACAACAAGCTTATATAGCAAGAGCAGCCTTACTTTGTAAAGCAGATCTCGTAACCCAAATGGTTTACGAACTTCCTGAAATGCAAGGAATCATGGGGCAGAAATACGCCTTAGCAAGTGGCGAATCGGAAGAAGTAGCCACAGCAATTTTTGAACATTATTTGCCCAAAGGTGCGGGCGACAATTTGCCCCAAACTCTGACTGGTCAAGTTGTCGGAATAGCCGACAAATTAGATACTTTAGTCAGCATCTTCGGCTTGGGAATGCTGCCGACTGGTTCATCCGACCCCTTCGCTTTGCGCCGCGCTGCTAATGCAATAACTAACATTATTTGGGCGGCTCAGTTGCCAATCAATTTGCACCAGTTGCTCGCAGAAGTTGTTACCGAATTTACCGCAGCGCGCCCGGAAACACCGGCGGAGTTGCTGGATCAGTTATACGAGTTTTTCTTGCAAAGAATTCGGACATTGTTGCAAGAAGAAAAAAATGTAGATTACGATTTGGTAAATGCTGTTTTGGGAGAAAACGACCTAGAATATACTGAACGAGCATTGAGAGATTTGTTGGACGCACGGGAAAGAGCGCTTTTCTTACAACAAATCCGCAATAACCAGACTTTGGATCTAATTTACGAAACAGTCAACCGTTCAACTCGTTTGGCGGCTCAAGGTGATTTGGATAAAATAGAATTGGAACCGAAAGCGGCGGTGAAACCAGATTTATTTCAAAAGTCGTCTGAACAAGCTTTTTACGATGCAGTCGTGCAGTTAGTGCCGCAAACGCTGCTATCCAAACAAACTCGGAATTACCAGCAGTTAGTAGATAGTTTGACTGAAATTGCTCCGACTGTCAGCAACTTTTTCGACGGGCCAGAAAGCGTTTTGGTGATGGATTCTGACCCAGAAATTAAGCAAAATCGGTTAAATTTACTGGGTTTGCTGCGGAATCATGCGCGGGTGTTGGCTGACTTTGGGGCGATCGTGAAAAGTTAGAATTGACAAGATTTGAGTCCGCCTGGGATTGAAAACCTCCGCTTCAGTCCGCCGGGGGTTGAAACCCCCGTCTCAAAGCGAAAGTCCTCTTAAGAGGACTGAAACCCACACATACTAGACTTTTCAGTCACTTAAAACTCACATCTTGCACCGTCAAGAACAGGCAAGATGCCTGTGAAGCGAGAGATGAATTTCATTGTGGAACAGGCATCTTGCCTGTTGCTGACAATGGTGCCATATCTCAGTTTTAACTGACTTTAGCTGTTAGACAGGGGTTTTCAACCCCTGGCGGGCCTTGGGAGGCAACGGGCGGGCCTGTAGGCAAACCAACTTGAGAAACTTACTTCTTAAAACTCTCGCTCAAAATAACATTAAAGCTTACCAATAAAACGAGTAAATCTATTATAATTTTTGCGATACCGCGCAAGTCTCAGCAGAGTTCGATCGCTCTCTTAAAAAATAAGCAAAATGGCCAATAGTCAACAACCAATTCAAGGTTAAGATATAAACTTATAAAACCAGGGAAGTTCGCTCCATCACACACACAGCTTATGCCGATAGCTCATATCATTGGACTAGGAAAATCAGGAATTGCCGCCGCCAGACTGCTAAAACGCGAAGGATGGGAAGTAACGCTGAGCGATCGCTCATCTTCCCCCAATTTGCTTGAACAGCAACAGGAATTCGCTAACGAAGGAATTCAGGTCGAGTTAGGTAAATCTTTTGAACCAGTCGAATCTATAGAATTAATAGTAGTAAGTCCGGGCGTTCCCTGGGACAGTCCAGCATTAGTGCGCGCCAGAGAGTTAGGGATTGAAACAATCGGAGAAATGGCTCTCGCGTGGCGTTACCTCAAATCTCCTTGGGTGGGGATTACTGGTACTAACGGCAAAACTACCACTACTGCTTTAATTGCTGCTATTTTTGCAGAAGCAGGGCTTTACGCTCCCGCTTGCGGCAATATTGGCTATGCTGCGTGCGAATTAGCTTTAGCCGAAAAACAGCCCGATTGGGTAATCGCAGAAATTAGCAGCTATCAGATAGAATCGTCGCCATTTGTAGCGCCGCGAATCGGAGTTTTGACGACTTTGACGCCGGATCACCTCAGCCGCCACAAAACGTTAGAAAATTACTACAACATTAAAGCCCATTTGCTGAAAAAGTCGGAATTGCAAGTAATTAACGGTGACGATCCTTGTTTGCGGCAGCAAGGAGTTGACGTTTGGCCGGATGCGTGTTGGACGAGTGTCAAAGGTGAAAAAGAACTGTTGGGCGATCGCACTTTTGGAGCGTACATCGAAAACGGTTGGGTAATAGCTCAAAGCCAGAAAATTCTGCCTGCTGATTCTTTGCGGATGGTGGGAGAACACAATTTGCAGAATTTGTTAATGGCGGTGGCGGCGGCTAATTTGGCGGGGATAGATAAAAGTGCGATCGCCCGGGCGATCGCTAAATTCCCCGGAGTTTCGCACCGCCTCGAACACATCTGCACTTGGGAAGGCATAGATTTCATCAACGACAGCAAAGCTACTAATTATGACGCCGCCCAAGTCGGGTTGGCTTCTGTCAGCGCACCGGCGATTTTAATTGCGGGCGGCGACGCCAAAGAAGGGGACGATCGCGCATGGATTGATACAATCAAGGCGAAAGCTGCTGCGGTGCTGCTAATTGGGGATGCAGCGAGTCTTTTTGCCTCGCGGCTCGAACAAGCAAATTACAACGCTTGGGAAATTGTCGAAACAATGGAACGAGCAATCCCGCGATCGGCCGAATTAGGCAAACAGAACAACGCTAAAGTAGTGCTGCTTTCCCCAGCCTGTGCTAGCTTCGATCAATACCAAAACTTCGAGCAACGAGGCGATCATTTCCGCCAATTATGCCTCGAATCCCTAGTTTAGATATGTCATTGTTCGCTGTGTACAAATTAAGATTGTTCTACACAGCGAACAATAAAAAAATTAAATCTGCGTTCATCTGCATCTATCGGCTTACATCTGCGGTTAAAAATTAAAACCTCTGATTTCCACCCATCTACTTTAACTAACAGTCTGCCAAACAGTCTTAATCCTATCCTGTTGTTCCCATTCTAGCTCATAAAAAACTATCATTATTTCCTCATGAGTATAATCAATAATGATGGCCGCCAAATGAGCAGCGGTTTCCGCTTCCAGCATGGCTGTTTTTAACTTAGCCATTGCCTCTTTATCCATTAGCACTAAAGTTTGAATATTGACCTCACTTTCATTTTAATTGTGTCTGCAAATGTCTTTTAATTTGGTCTTAAAATCAGCAATCTGAGCAGCGCTTATTGTATCAGAATGCGGCGAGGAGATTTTAAATTCTTCGCTGCAAAGCTGAGAGAGCAATTTTTCATCAATCTCCAGAATCCGGTCTTCGGAAGCGACATTTTTTTGCAACAAAGTTGCGATTTCCCTTTCCAGTTGGCGATAGCCTTGCTGAAAGAAATCTTGAGAGTTAGAACGAAACAAACCGCTATTGACTTGCTGAATTTGGCTGGGTGTCAGCGATTGAGCCGAGACAGCAGCCGGAAATCCCAAAGATGCTGCTAGCCACCAGCTAAAAATTATCTGTTTGAGAATGCTGTTCATCACTGTCGGGAGGATTTTGTACCTCAGTTGGTTTCTCGTTTTCTGACTCGCTTGCTAATTCATCTTCTCGTTCAAGTTTTTCTTGCCATTCGACAAGCTGCTGAAAAAGTTTCGGGTTAATTTCAAATACGGGTTTGTTGGTTTCTGACATATTTACTCCTAACATTTATTACATTTAACTGGTTCCCAGGCAGAGCCTGGAAACGAGTAGAAAAACAATTATGTCGATCGCAAGCTAGGCTCCAACCTTCAGCAGCGACATAATTATGCCTGTTAAGGAACCCCCAAGCAAAGCTAAAGTAGCTAAGGTACTAATGCCAAATCCTGCCGCTCTTTTTTCAGCAGCTTGATAGTAACCCCAAGCAAACAAAATGCGTCCAACTATCCAAACTGTGCCGATACCAGCGCCCCAAATTGGGCTGATAAATTGCGAGAACAGCCACAGCGAGGGCAAAAATAGAATCATTTGCTCTAAGGTATTTTGCTGAACTCGCACCACTCGCTCAAAGTCTGGGTTTCCTGTCATCTGCGGGGGAGAAACTTTGTATTTGAATCTAGCTCTGCCGACGTTGATGGTAACAACGAAGTAGACAATTAATGCTGAAACAGTAATTAGACTAGGCCAAAGTGTCGCGTTTGCTTCTGCGAGCATGATTCGGTATTATTGGGGTGGAGTAGATATCTTGATTATAAATCAATTATTGCCGATCGCGTCATTCATCGCCATCCCGTCATTCAAAGCAGCGGATTTGATGCAACTGCTGGGTATTAGTGGCGCGGCAATTCCTGGCAATTCCTTTCGGGTTCCGCGACATCCTCGAAAACTTGCTGGCTGGGATTTTGATTCTTTTGCTCGCCCCTGCATACGGATACAAGCCCCCGACTCTTGTCGTGAGTAGCCCAAATTTTAGACTCTTATTCAACCTCCCAGATTCATCTGTGGAGTAAATCTAAAATCTAAAATCTAAAATCTAAAATTTGTAGAGTAAATTTAAAATCTAAAATCTAAAACTGTAAAAATTGAGGAGGCTGACACAGCCTACGATAATTTGAATATGAGCTAGATCATAGAAAGATTTGGGAGAATTTGGCAAACTGAGAGTAAGGTTAAATAGGAGGTCAATTTAATGACCAATACTGCTCTCAATTTTAAGACTGCACCCGGACATGAAGTTCTGGCCGCGGCGGGTAAGAAAATGTTGAGGCCGGGGGGGAAATTTGCTACGGAACAGTTATTTGAATGGGCGGATTTTCAGCCTGGGGAGACTGTTTTGGAGTTGGCTGCTAGTTTTGGATATAGTTCGATCGCCCTTGCTGAACGTTTTGGTGTAAAAGTAGTGGGAGTTGAGAAAAATCCCGAGAGTGTGGCCCGCGCTCGTGCTAATGTTGCAGCAGCCGGTTTGAGCGATCGAGTGGAAATTGTGGAAGGAGATATTTTTCACTTGGATCGGATTTCCCAACAGTTTGATTGGGTTTTGGCTGAAGCTATCCTGACGATGCAGTCGCCGTCGGGGAAAGCTAAAATTGTATCGGGAATTTGCGATCGGCTAAAACCCAATGGTAAGTTTCTCTCTCACGAACTTTTAGCCCGAAACCGAGAATTAGAAATTCACAAAGCTTTATCAGAAGTGATTCGGGTTAATTCAACGCCTTTGTCTGAGTCTGGCTGGATTGCGGTTTGCCAAAACGCGGGTTTGCAGGTAGAAAAGTGTCAAACCGGGGCGATGGGGCTCCTCAACTTGTCGCGAATGCTTGAAGATGAAGGGTTTGTGGGTACTGTGCGGATTTTGTGGAATATTTTAAGCCGATCGCAAATTCGCGATCGTATCTTAGCAATGCGTCGAGTTTTCCAGCATTACCAAGAGGATCTAGGCTACATCGTTATCTCTGCCAAAAAACAATCTTAACCGATTCAATGGATTTTCGATTTTCACTTTTCGATGGAAGAAAGTGAAGCCACTGATAAATTCAAGGCTTGTGACCAAATTAATTAATTGTCAAAAACTATGACTACTACTCTTTTACCGCTACAATCTTCAGCAATCCAACTCCGAGACGCAATTGAATATCCCGCCGCCGGAGTGCTGAACAAAATTTTAGTCAAAGACAAGAATTGTCAGTACAGTTTATTTTGTCTGGCAGCAGGAACAGAAATTTCGGAACACTCTTCGGCACGGAATGCCACAGTTAATGTCATAGAAGGAAAGGGTATTTTGACTCTCGAAGGCAAGGATATTGTTTTGGAAGCGGGGGTGTTTGTCTTCATGCCCGGTAAAGCTCTTCACGCTTTGAAAGCTGAAGGAAATTTGGCGTTTGTTTTGACACTTTCTGAAGTCAATTAATTCCAGAAATATAGCTCTTGGGGCGGCTTAAAAACCATAATTCCTTAAATTCAACCTCATAAACCCGCCCCGATTCATCGATTCTGGGGGCGGTTTTATATAGTTAGTGTCAGTCAAATATTGTTTGTGAAAGCAGCCCTACAAGCATTGGGATGTTAACCTTTAGTCTATTTCATCTCCAGAGGCGACATCCTCCAATTTGTTCCAATCCAATACAATAATTTTACCGCCTCGACTGTAGGAGACAAACGGCTTGAGTTTCTTAAATAACCGCACGCATTCTTCGTAGGTAATTCCAATACTGCGAGCAATTTGATAGTAGGGAAAATGTTTTTCTAAACATACACTATTGTTCGCAATCTTCGTACCTTGATCGAGGGCAAAGTAATGAATAAATCGGGCCAGCCGCACGATCGCCCTTTCCGACACCAAACCGTGCACAGTCTCGTGCAGTTGTTGCAACCGCTGATTAAAAACCGCCAATATTCCCAAAGCAATCTCAGGATTTTCCCGAATTGCTGCTAGCAAAAATTCCCGTTCTGTGGTAAGAACTTCCACATCAGTTTCTGCCGTCACCGTTGCGGGGGCAATGCCGTTGCCTAGCAATGCAGGTGCAGCAAAAATATCTCCCTGAAATAAAGTGCGGAGAATTGTTTCTTTGCCTGCCGCCGCTGTTTTTGCAACCCGAAGAGAACCGCTCAAAAGAGTGTATAATTTTTCGGGGATGCGATCGCCCTCATACATCACAACTTCTCCCTGTCGGTAACTGCAAATTACTGTGTGTTCTTGCAATCGCTCTAATTCAGTTGGGTTTAAGCTGGTAAATATTCCAATTTTAGCCAGTTGCTCAACAGTTGCTTTCATAGATTTAACTCTACCCGATCCGATTCCATTGAGATTATAGTAACGGTGAATTCAGAATATATCGAGACAAGCAGAGTCATCTACGAAAATGCAGAACCCGAATATCGGCGATATTATTTTGATGAGATAGCTGGTGGATTTGTGCTAATTCACCAACAACACAATCTTAATAATTCGGAAAGTTTTGTCGCTGAAGTTTTGGCTAAAATGGGAAAGAGAGTTACGCTGTTGAGCGAGCAAGCAGCAGAGGGTGTGAGAACGCCAGACGCTGAGATAGACGGTCAGATTTGCGAATTTAAGGAGTTAACAGAATCTACGAGGAACATCAGGTATCGAGTTCAAGAAGGAATAAGCAGGGCAAAAAATCAAGGTGCATCAGTAGTTATTTTTCACATCAACCGAGAAAATTACGATATCTGGAAAATCAACGCTGGCATCAAACAAGGTCTGTTTTGGGATACCCAAAACCAGATTCAACAAATAATTTTTGTTGGCAACAACAAACAAATTCAAATCATTACAAGGGAAGACTGGCAAAATGGAAGACCATTTCAGCGAATTTAAAGAAATCGTAGAGTGCGGGTTGAAAAATAATATGCCGCGAGATGCTAAACTAATTACTGTAGGCCAAATTTTATATGCTGTTACCCGCGATGATCTAACCATAAAAGAAGGTTGGCAGCTTGAAGAGATGATGGGTGGTAGAAAACAGTGGGAAGAGGCACTTGAGTACAGCATTTTTGGCTATCCAGTAGACACAGCAACGCCACCTTTAGACAAACCTCTGGTTATTGCCGGCAAAACTTTTCATTCTCGTTTGATGACGGGTACGGGAAAATATCGCAGCATTGCAGAAATGCAGCAAAGTGTCAACGCTAGCAGGTGCGAAATTGTGACTGTAGCTGTGCGGCGAGTGCAAACAAATGCTCCCGGTCATGAAGGATTGGCAGAGGCTCTTGATTGGACGAAAATTTGGATGCTGCCAAATACTGCCGGTTGTCAAACTGCGGATGAGGCGATTAGAGTAGCTCGTTTGGGCAGGGAAATGGCGAAACTTTTAGGGCAAGAAGACAATAATTTTGTCAAGTTAGAAGTGATTCCCGATGCTAAATATTTGCTGCCAGATCCGATCGGCACTTTGGAAGCTGCAGAACAATTAGTTAAAGAAGGTTTTGCCGTTTTGCCCTACATCAATGCTGATCCCCTGCTGGCAAAACGCCTCGAAGAAGTCGGTTGTGCGACAGTCATGCCTTTAGGTTCGCCCATAGGTTCAGGGCAAGGGATCAACAATGCGGCCAACATTCAAATAATTATTGACACGGTAAATATTCCTGTGGTAGTCGATGCGGGAATCGGAACACCCAGCGAAGCGGCCAGAGCAATGGAAATGGGAGCAGATGCACTGTTGATTAATTCCGCGATCGCCAATGCCCAAAATTCCCCGGCAATGGCAAAAGCAATGGGAATGGCAGCAGAAGCGGGGCGGATGGCGTACTTAGCAGGTAGAATGCCGATCAAAGATTACGCGATCGCCTCTTCTCCCCAAACAGGCACTGTCACCTCCAAATAAATGGCCGAATTTTCCTGGGCGCTTTTTTGGTACAGTTGTAAACATCAAAAATATTAAGGATTGTGACTGATGCCTTACATCAAAGATGACGATGGACGCCTGAACAACTTTGCTAAAGAGCCGAAGGTGTATGAAGCCGTACCTCCCAACAAAAATCAGCAACGGAACTATATCATCATGGGAATTGCAGCAGCCATGTTGGTCGCGGGTTTGGTGTTTGTGGCTGCTTCCGTCTAAAAGCTGGGCTGAGACTCAAAGCTGATTCAAATCGCAATTTTAAATAATCATTGAACAAACCATGTTTTCCCACCAATGGAAACATGGTTTTTGTGTTTCAATACAAAGCAGGTAGTTGCGACAATCCTGAAGCGTGCCGAGCAAGCTGGAAAGCTAAATAATATCAATTCCGGTTACACCGGAATGATTGGGTGTGGGATGTGGGGAGTGGGCAGTGGCGGAATGTGGAATTATTGACCTTGACTCGATCGTGCCCATCCAACCGGAAACGATATAAGACCAGCAGAAATTTGGTTCTTTGCTCTCGGCTGTCAGCTTCAGGGACTTGGGTTGCACTTAATCACACTGGTTCGTCACCCACATAAAATGGCCAATTGAAAATCTACAATCCTTTAGTCATCATCGGTGCGATTGACTGCCTTCGGGGCTTAGTTGTGAGTTATGACCGATCGAGATTTCAACTCTCAACTCTACAATCTAAAATCTACAATCCAAAATCTAAAACCTAAAATCTAAAATCTAAAATCTAAAATCGGCTGACCCTGATGTCTATTCCTTCCCAAAAAGTTTCTAGCTCGAACAAGCTGATCTACCAACGCTTGAAACAGGCGATCGACCTCAATTTACGCCGTCAAATTTTTATCGCCGCCTGTGATGACTTGTGCTTGCGGGACTGTCTGGCAGCCCGCTTGCAGACAGAATTAGCAGCAGAGAACGCAGGCTCCGATCCTCGCTCCCCGATCCACTACCCCCGATTTGTCAGTTTGGAACTTGACTTGAGCGATCCAAATCCTTGGGGTTCGATCGCCGCGTGGCTGACCCAACACCCACCGCCGCAAAACAGGGGCAGCTACAGCCCTTTGCCGGGATTTCAAATTCTTGGGGCAGAACACCTGACCAGGCAGTCAGCAGCCGTGCAGTGGTCGTTCCTGAGCTATTTGAGAGACATCGAAGCAAACCTGCAAATGTGCGAGTCTACTGTGTTGCTGTGGGTGTCGCGGCCCTGGCTGAGTTCGATCGAGCAATCGGCGCCGGAATTTTGGCACTGGCGAACCGGAGTATTTGAGTTTGAAGGCGAACCAACTCCAGCTAAGGGAGACTTCGGGCACTTTGACGACTTCGGGAACTCAGGAGACTTGCGAAACCTGCGGGACAACGGAGACTTTGGCAACAAACTTTTAATATCTTCTTTCTCTGGACAATCCCCAATTCCCGATGAACAATTCCCAATTTCCTATCCCCCGTCCCCAGCGCCTGATTCTAAATCCGTCCCATTGGCAGATGACGAACAATCCCCAATTTCCCATCCCCCGTCCCCAGCGCCTGATTCTAAATCCGTCCAACTGGCAGATTTGGTGCTAGCAGCGGCTTCTGAGGATTTGGAAGCCGAAAATGATGCCGCATCAGAGGAGAATTTTCTGCCGCTGCAAACCCTGCAATACATCGAACTGCTGCAAGAACATCAGTGTTGTTCCGAAGCATTGGCTTTGGCTTATCACGGTTTGGGAAATTACTACCGCGATCGCATTCTGGGCGGAGACATTTCAGAGCAAAACCTGACAATCGCCATTCGCGCGATCGAACAAGTGATTGCATATCTCGACGTTGACAGCAACTCGCAGCAAAATCAACCACTAACTGAGGAATGCGCGCGGCTGATTGCCCAATTGACACAAAATTTAACTCAGTACGCCCAGGAGTCCAACAGCCTACCGCCAATTTCCGATCTGCTTAACGATCTCGGCACTCTCTACTGGATGCTGTCGCGCGATCGCACCAATGCCCTCAACGCCTCAGATCCGGTATCCAGTCTTGAACGCAGCATCGCCCTCTACCTTGAAGGTTTGAACCGAACAGATGCCGAAACCGTACCCCAAACCCGCGTTAGATTAAACAAAAATTTGGGAATCGCCTCGGCCGATTTAGCCCGCTATCGAGACAAGACAGAGAACTTGCAGCACGCAGTTGCAGCTTACCAACAAGCGCTGCTGGATCTAGACCCAGCCGTGGAACCCCAGCAGTACGCTGCTGCTCAGAATAATTTGGCGACAGCATACTGGAATTTAGCCCAAGATGGTGAGCCGATCGTATATCTCAAAAGCGCGATCGCAGCTTACACCCAAGCCCTCTCCTGCTACAGTCCCGAACGAGAACCCCTCAACTATGCCGGAGTGCAAAACAACCTCGGTACCGCCTGCTGGAACCTCGCCCAGCACGAACCCTCAGAACCCCTGCTAGTCAGGGCGATTTCCGCCTACCGCGAAGCATTGAAATACCGCACCAGAGAATTAGTACCCGCAGCAGCAGCCGCCACCTACAATAATCTCGGTACCGCTTATTGGCATTTGGCGAACCAGTTTCAGCAGAAACGATCGCGGACGGAATCATTGCAGCAGGCGATTACCGCCTACGAAGCCGCCCTGGATATCGCCGGAGAGCTCGATCGCACCCAGCTCACTTTTGACGCCTTGGCCGCCCGCAACAATCTCGGACTAGCCCACTATCAACTAGCCATAGAACCAGATTTTGCCGCTAATAAAGCTGCACAGACAAGCCATCTAGAAGCAGCACTACACCACCAGTTGCAAGTGTGTGCCGAATGGGGACAACATCTCAATGACAAAGGGTTAACATATGGGGATAAACTCAACCTGCAAGCCCCGGCAAACTCCCAAGCTGCTGATTCCAGGCAAACAGCATTGAGCTATATTGTCAAAACGATTAGAGCTTTCTATAGTGAATGTGGGCTGCCAGGCCAAAATTTAGCCTTATCCAAAGTTCCTGGAGATTTATTGCCTGAAATTTTGCGTAGGTTATAAATAGGGCTATAACTATTAAAAGCTCAATTTTTTCGAGATTTGTATCCAGTTTTCTATTATTATGGCTGAATATTCTTGCCTAATTCTTCAAGCAAACTTGTGGTCATGGCCCCTGTAAAAATCCTTGTGGTTGATGACGACCCGGCAATCCGAAATTTGATTCACCGTTTTTTGAGCCAGCAAGGTTATCAAGTTGAGTCTGGCGAGGACGGTCAGACTGGTCTGGAATTATTTGAGCAACTCAATCCTGACTTAGTAGTTCTAGATGTAAATTTACCTGATACAACTGGTTACAAACTGTGTCAAGAAATGCAAAGACGCACGGGCGTGTTTGTGTTGATGCTGACTGCCCGAACCGATGAAGCTGACAAAATGAAAGGGTTTGCCGAAGGTGCTGACGACTACATTACTAAACCTTTTAGTCTTGTAGAGATTGGAGCTCGCGTTGCAGCTATTTTGAAGCGCAAACGCATTGTTACTCCCGCCGAACAACAAAGTCTTACTTTTGGAGAGCTACTAATAGATCCGGTTCGCCGCGAGGTAATTCTCGGCAGTCAGATAGTTGCTTTGACTGCTTTAGAATTCGACCTGCTGTACTGTTTGGCCAGCAAACCCGGTCGCGTGTGGAGGCGATCGGAATTGCTGCATGAAGTGTGGGACTACGAGTATGTAGGAGCCGATCGCGTGGTGGATGTCCATATCGGTCAAATTCGCCGCAAAATAGAACCAGATGCCAATCAAATTTCGATGATTCAAACCGTCCGAGGCGTGGGTTACAAATTTGAACCCACAACCTAGTAACATTCGGCAGCGGATATGAAGGCAGAAGGCTGTAGGTGCGGGTTCACCAATATCTCGGATTAATGTACTCGATATTTGTAAACCCGCCCTCCCCACACAATCATTCAGATCGAGTATCTGATTGTTGGTTCTGCAAATACTCGCCCACTTCTCGTGCGCGATCGAAACCCCTTCGCACGCAATCTCCCAAAGCCACTCCGCCAAAGTAGTTGCTGCACAAATACACCCCTGGCAAAGATTTTAAGCCCTCATCGATTTGTTGCAGGCGATCGAAATGACCCAAATTGTACTGAGGAATCGCCCGCTTCCACAGCTTTACCGCTAAAACTTTTGGCTGTGGCACATCTGGTTTCAGCAAAATCCGAGACAAATCTCGGTGCACCTCACGAACGATTTGTTCTGAGTCGAGATTGCCAATTTCCGAATCAGTAGCCCCGCCGATGTAACTGGTGAGAGTTTGCCAACCAGCAGGCGCGCGATCGGCAAATAAACTCGATGTCCAAATCGTCCCCAGAGTGCGAATTCCCTGCCCCCTCGGAATTAAATTTCCAAAACCTACTAATTTACCCTTGACATCCGACTGCGGGTATGCTAAGACAACGCAGGCAACCGTAGGATAAGTAAAAGCTTGTAAAGCGCTGCTAACTTCCGGTTGCAGAGGCTGCAACAAATCGGCTGTAACGTAAGCCGGTGTGGTCAAAACCACGGTGCGGGCTTCAACTTCTTGCTGTCCGTCGGGCGTCGAGAATACAGCAATGTAAGTTTGGCGTTCTGTACGCTGGAGGCGAGTCATGTGCCAGTGGAGTTTCACTCGATCGCCCAATTGAGCAGCGATCGCCTCCGGCAAAGCCTTCAACCCCTGTTTAAACGAACCCAACTCCCCCGGTCTAGTCTTAGGAACATTCGGGTCTGCAGGCAATTTCTTCGGTCTTTTCCTAGCAGAAAGCAGCGCCCCCGCCACCAGCCCGCCACCCACATCAGCCATCTTGGCTACCCGGCCAAAAGCCGCCGCCGCGCTAAGTTGTTGCGGATCGCCGGCATAAACCCCAGAAACAAAAGGTTCCACCAACCGCTGCATCACTTCCGTACCGAGATGACGGCGGAAAAATTGAGAAACAGTTTCCTCGTCACCCTGCTGCGAAAGTCCAGCGCCCATTGCCGGCCCGACAAAGCCCAAAGCCCCGAACAACGCCCGCAGTTTCCCCGGAAAACTCAGCAACTGAGACTGAATCATCGCCGGTGGAGTCATCGGCACCGGTTGCAGCTTTTTTTGCCAATAAACATAACGAGGCAATTTGCGATCGGCAAAAATCAATTCTTGCTTCAATCCCACATCCACAGCCAACTTCATCAATTCTGGCGTCGGCGAAAAACTGTTCGGGCCCTCCTCCCAGAGAAACCCTTCCGCTGTCACAGTGGTGATGTTCCCGCCCACACGTCCTTGACTCTCAGCGACTAAAATCTTCAGCGAGGATGGACTCGTTGCTTCCTTGTGAAGTGCGTGCGCCAAACTCAAACCGCTAATACCCGCACCCACAATTAAGGTATCTAATAGTTCCATATTACATAGAAAAATATCGCAATCTTTATGTTACATGGCTTTGCACGGCTTGCGTTCTTTGCTTGGCGTACTGCCAAACCGCTTTCTGATTACCGAATTGGGAATTGCGAATCGAGAATTGAGAATCGGGAATTGGGAATTGGGAATCGGTAAGCTGTCTGGCATTTCTGAAGCATTTTTCTCGCAGGTTGTGGATTAACCTCTGCCCGCCTCCCCGTCTCTCGGTCTCTCCATCTCGCTTTTGTATCCGCTGGGTCTGGTTTAAAAAAAGAGCATCTGCTGTAATTAAGTTCTATTCCCGAAAATACTATATTCTTTAAAATTTTTGTATTATAGGGAACAGCGCCGAAAATTGCACCGGGAAACGCAGCAGTACAGTGCCCAAAAAGATTTGAGTGGGTTAAACTAACTTTAGGAAAATTTTACAGCTTAAGCAAGTCAGCACCCCGCTCTGAAGAGATGCGGCTTTATGCCCTAATCAAAAGAGAGAGTTGACTTGCGATCGTCTTAACTGATTACGTTATCAAAATTATGGGTGTAAGCTCAAGCTGCTATGCGATCGCGGGTGAAATATTTGAAACGGTAATTGTTCCGTTGAAAATAGATTATAAAAGTACCAAGCGACCCAGTAGCCCTGTGTAGCAATAATCAATATTCAAGGCGGTTAAAACTGCCTGATGCGTGCTGCCTCGATCGGTCTACTCACATCTTGTACCATTCTCGCTGAACAGGCTTTCCGGCCTGTTCCACAAAGAGTTAATTTCTTGTGGGGTGGGCATCCTGTTTGCCCATAAAAGCTTATTGAAAATGGCGCAAGATATGAGTTTAAAGATACGAGGTTTCCGTAATACTAAGCTTTTCTCATGAAAAAATACCCATGCAGGAAGTTATCAACTCGTTTCAGTCTTTTTTCTCTAACTCGGTTGATGCTTTTCTAGAGTGCGATCGACAGCAAAAGTACCTATCGATCAATCCTGTCGCTGCTGCTTGGATGGGATTGGAGCCTACTGAAATAGTCAACCAAACTAATCAGGAATTATTAAAATTATATCCCAATAATGCTGCTGTCAAAAATATAATCTCGCAGATTGATTCTTGCCTGCAACAAGTATTTATAACCGGGAAAAAACGGCTGGCAATTCATGAGGTGACGGCGGCAGACGGCGGGATTAAAATTTACGAAACAGCTTACACGCCAGCGGTGGATGCCTCTAGCAACCAGATGCGGGTTTTCGGCGTTGGTAGAGATATCACCAGGCACTACCGCTGGCAGCAGCAGAAAACTCAACAGTTACGCCGATCGAACCATTTACTGTGGTTGAATGCAGCTAACAGTCCCCTGGCAATGGTAGGCTGGGATGAAGATTTTCGGATCGTTCAGTGGTCGAAACGCGCCGAGGAAATCTTTGGCTGGACATCCGATGAGATGATGGGCAAGCAGTTCGGCGATTTGGCTTTGGTTTGCGAGGAAGATAGAGAGGCTGTAAGCGCGATCGAGCTTGAACTAGCCACTGGCAACGGCAATACTTCAATTAACCGCAATTATACTAAAAGCGGACAGGTAATTTGGTGTCGCTGGTTCAACTCGATTATTCGCAGCGGCGACACTTTTACTGTGCTTTCTTTAGTGGAAGATATCACCGATCGCAAACGGTTGGAAGCAGAAAAAGCCCAAGCTTCTCGCCTCACAGCCATGGTAGCCGATGTGGGTATTGCCCCAGGGTAAACGCATCTAAATTAATTTGACAAAACCCTGGATTTGTGCATGACTCAATCACTAAAAAAACCTTCCTAA
>NZ_JAUBSD010000092.1:17297-30561 GCF_036704575.1 Microcoleus sp. K5-D4 | reverse complement strand
GTTCGTAATTCATATTATTCAGCTAATTTTTTCTTTTATTTTACTAGAGCGCTCGCACTTTCGCAAGAGGTCTATTGCCTAATCAACTGAACAACTCTAGCGCTTATATCGAACTAATCAAAACATTTCTTCCCCGACCCATAACTGGTGACGAGGAATTCATTGCAACTCAAAAAGCGCTCGACTCTGTGGGGCAAAGGCGAACTGACTCAAGACGAACGCGACTACCTTCACGTACTAGCAACTCTGGTTTATGAGTACGAGCAAACTTGAGAACCCATACCTGACATTTACGGCATCGAACTATTAAAAGCTTTAATAGAAAAATTAACCCTGAGACAAAAAGACCTAGTTCCTGTTTTTAAAACCCAGTCTATTGTCTCAAATCTTCTCCATGAAAAGCATCAGTTTACAACGGAACACATACAAAAAATCTGCAAGTTTTTGTATGTGTTCCGGCTGTTTTATTTCCATTGCCTCAAGTTGTTGGTAATGCTGCCTAAAATTGTTTTTAGTAAGGAATTTAGTCCTTATTGACTAAAAGCTTTCACAAAGGACTTCAGTCCTCACTAAAAACTGCACAGCCTAACTCAAAGATCGATCGTCAAACGGCAATTCATCAAACCGCGAATCAATATCAGCCTCAGAATGCGCAACAGGGGAATTAGCGCGAGATGCCGACGGCTTAACAGAATTCACCTGGGCTACTGATAACTTTGCCGCAGGTTCCGATTTCTGTAGGTTAACTACAGGTAACTCCCCGCCATTTTCTCCATTTTTGCTCGTTTGATTCCACATCATCATTCCCAGCAAACCATCAACCAAACCGCCGCCGCTACCGTTGCCTGTTACCGCAACATCCGGCACAACTCGCACGTTGCGATCGCCTATAATTTGCATTAACTGCAAAGCCGTATAACCGGAACCTCCCAAAGCCACAACACCCGCGCGATAAGCTTCAGCTTGAGCATTTCCCTTCACTCGAATCGACTCAGCTTCGCCTTGAGCTTGTTTCACCTGAGAATTCGCTTTCAACTCAGAAATTTTCACGCCTTGTTCCGATTTCACCATCTCTTGTTGAATCTCAGCCAGCGCCGTTTCCCGCACCAATTGTTGCCGCTGAGTTTGTGCTAATTGCTGCACCTCATAAGTCTTGCACTGTTCCTCAGCAATTTTGCGATCTGTTTGAGTTTGCATCAACTCTGCAGGCGGCAAAATATCTCCGATTAAAGTATCAATTGCCTGCACGTCATAGGTACGCAAAGCTGCTTTTATATACTCGGCGGCTTCCGCTTGCCTGCCGCTTCTTGCCGAGAGAAAATCTAATACAGAATAAGCTTGAGCCGAATTGCGGAAATAATTGCCAATTGTTGGCTGCAAAACGTGGTCAACTAAGTTCTGCATGGAACCGACGCGGGAGATGACTTTCGGAGCATCCAAAGCGCCGACGTGAATAATCTGAGCTACTTCTAAATCAAAGGCAAAACCGTCTTGAGAACGCACGGTTAAAGACGAAAGTTTAGAATCGTAGCTGTGCCTTTCTGTTTTGCCCGACCAATTCAATACTATATTAGTAGTAGGCACTAACTCTACTTTCAAAATGCGTGTATTCAGCGGATGTTTCCCAGGATAAAGAGGAGTTACCCAAACCCCTTTATTGCCGACATTTACTAAATTTCCGTGAGTGAAAGCAGCGCCGCTCACATCTTCTGAGGTTTTGCCTACATAAGAAATAACCGCGCCGACATAGCCGATCGGGATTTCGGTCATCGGCACTTGTTCCACCCCGACAAACCAAGGATTTAAATTCCAAGAACCGGAAAGCAAAACCTGTTCCTGCAAACCGCGCCGCCCGCCGCCGCTGATAAATTTCTGCGCGTTTTGGAAGTTGTCGTGATTGGGAATAATCGGCCCTGCAATTTCGCCATCTTGGATCGGAACGCCGTCATAAGTTGTCACAACTCCCACTTTATCGGGAGCAATTTTGTACAGTTTCAACTGTTCCGCTGTCATCCCGTGTTTGGGAGCATTAGCTGCTGTAATTACCGTAAATAATGCCGTATTTATCCGATAGCTGCCGCCCGTCAGAATGCCGAGTTGGCGACCTTTTTCTCCACCGCTTTTAAGAAATTTGCGAGCATCTTGAAAATTGTCGCATTCTGTGATTTGGCCGAGTATGCGCTGCGGCGGAATCGACTCGCCGGCGGCGGCGATAATTAAAGCAATTTCACCTTGGGGAACTACAGTTAGAGACTCTTTGCGAACGTTATACTGCAAAGGCCAATAACCCCAGTGCCAACCGGGGGGCAAAGTATCAGCTTGATATCCAGCTTCTCCGTTTAAGGCAATTAAATCTCCGGGCGGTAAAGACTTGCCGCCGAAGCTAAACTTTTTACTGACAATTCCGACTTCGCGATCGCCAATTACTACCAATCCGCCAAAAAATAATGGCAGCACCAGAATAATTATCATACCGCCGATCGCGATCGGGATAAATCCCCCCGGATCGAGCTGCATTGTCTGCACGCGAACAGTGCTGGGTAACTGCCCTAGCTGGAAGCTAGAATCAGGTTTTGCGGCTAGCTGAGTCGAGGTTTGATTTGCGGGGGGGATATTGCTAGCGGCTAATACCGGCGAGGGTTTCAAACTGGTTATTGCACTGAGGGCTAAAGACGCCGAAACAGCCGCTGCAAACTGTTTTAAAATGCGGACTTTGACTTGAGATTTGGACAAAAATGAATAAAGCATTTTTTTGATGAGGGCTAATTTGTCCTAGGAGTTCCACCTTAGCCTTACTAAAAAGTTTTTACATAAAACTTAAGGTCTTATTTATCATTATTTGCCGTCATAATAGTCATATTTATCAGTAACAAAAATACCCCTCATTAAACTACAGGCTGACAATCCCCCGTTTTAATGCGGAAATCGCGGCCTGCGTGCGATCGCTAACTCCCATTTTGCTCAAAATATTGTTGATGTGAAACTTGACGGTGCTTTCGCTGATGTGCAAAACTTCACTAATCTCGCTGTTACTTTTACCAGCGACTATGAGGCGGATGACTTCTAATTCGCGATCGCTCAATTCAGGCCCACTCAGGCGATCGGCTAACTTAACACCCACTGCCAGCGGAATGTACTTTTTACCCTCAAAAACCGCCCGAATTGCTGCTAAAAGCTCCTCTGGTTCCGCATCCTTCAGCAGATAGCCCTTAGCGCCTGCTTGCAATCCGCGATAGATGTTTTCATCGCCGTCATAAGTCGTCAGCACCACAATCCGGGCGCTGGGAAACTCCGCACAAATCGCAGCAATGGCGGCGACTCCATCCATCACCGGCATCCGCCAATCCATCAGCGTTACATCGGGCTGATGTTGGCGAAACATTGTCACAGCTTCTTCGCCGTTGCTTGCTTGCGCCACAACTTTAATATCTGATTCGTGCTCCAGCAGCGCCACTAAACCTTGTCGCACAATATAATGATCGTCGGCAATTAAAACGCGAATAATATTTGATTGGTTAATCATGTTTACCCTGTTAATTTTATCAAAAAAAACTGAAGCTCTCACTACAAACTTACTATGTATGGTGCGAAATGTGCACCTTACTTTACTGGCAATTAACTGAAACTATAACTTCTGTTCCGTTTCCGGGGCGGCTGTTTACTGTTAGCTGCGCGTTAATGCGATCGGCGCGTTCTCTCATTCCCAATAAACCAAAGCCATTCCTAAAACCGATACTTTCCGTATCAAAGCCCTGTCCGTTGTCTTGCACCCGCAAAATAAACTTGGATATTTCGTAAACAAACTCAATTTTTATCGCCGTAGCTTTGGCATATTTAAAAGCATTTGTTAATGCTTCCTGCCCGATCCGCAACAGATTATTTTCTACCTCTAATGGTAGGAAATATGCCGTGCCAACCACTTCAAAAATAGTGCGCGTATCCGTATCTGATGACATTTGTTTAGCAATTTGGTTGAGGGCGCTATACAAATCGCCATCTTCTAACAGTTGCGGGCGCAAAGATTCTACGGATCGCCGCGCTTCAGTAAGACCAGAGCGAGCCAGTTCGCAGACTGTTTTCATGTGTACTTGTGCTTGTTCGGGATTGGCTGATATTACCCGTTCTGCGGCTCCCAAATGTATGATAATACCTGCAAAAGTTTGCGCTAAAGTGTCGTGAATTTCCCGCGCCATGCGGTTGCGCTCTTCGAGAATATTTTGGTCTATGAGTTGTTTAGACATCCTTCTCAGACGCAATTGATTTTCGACGCGAACTAAAACTTCTTGTTGTTGAAAAGGTTTTGTAATGTAGTCTATTCCGCCCACAGAAAAGGCTTTTACTTTATCAAAAATTTCTTGCAAAGCGCTGATAAAAATTATTGGGATGTTTTGAGTTTTTGGAGTAGATTTGAGCTGATTGCAGACTTCGTAGCCATCCATGTGAGGCATCATAATATCGAGTAAAATTAAGTCTGGTAAGTTGGCATTGATAAAGTTAAGAGCTAATTTCCCACTGGGAGCCAGGTGAACTTTATACCCAGCCGCCGATAGTATCCCGCTTAAAAGTTTTAAGTTCTCAGGACAATCATCAACAACTAAAATACTTTCGTGGCAGGTAAAACTGAGGTTTTTGTTCATGTCTCATCCCTCAATGTGTGTATTAAATTTAGCAACTGTTCGTACTGAAAATTTTTAATGCAAGCTGCGCTTGCCCTAGCTAAGGGCTGATTGATTTCGCGAATTTGACTGATGACTGCTTGCATCTGTTCGACATCGAGGTTGCTAATGGCTTGCTGGAGATTGGCTACTAACTCCGGAGGCAATTCAGAAAAAGCGGTTTTTGTCAATACATTTATTTCATTTTCTGTGAAATTGGGCGCAGCATTTTGTTCTTCAAAAACGAATTGCACTCCGATATGTTTGTGCAGAGCATCAAATATATTTGCTTCTCTAAACGGTTTGCAAATAAAATCCTCGCACCCGGTAGAAAGGATAAGAGCTTTCTCTTCCTCAAAACTACTTGCTGTTATAGCAATAATTGCTGTTGCTTGACTTTCGATACCCCCGCCGCCGTTAACAAGGGGGGATCTTGATGATGCTTTGGCTTTAATTTGTTTGGTTGCTTCATACCCATCCATCACCGGCATCCGCATATCCATAAAGATTAAGTGCGGCGAATATTGCTCCCACTTTTCTATTGCTTCTCTCCCATTTTTGGCTTCGTAGACTTCTAAACCGATCGCGGAAAGCAGTTTAAGTAGCAATTGGCGGTTGTCAAAAGCGTCGTCTGCAACGAGAATTCGATAGCGGGGTTGATTCGGTGCGATCGCAATAACTCGTCTAGTTGGCTGTTCCCGTTGGCGATCGGTACTTTCAACTGCATTAACTTTAATGTCAAATTTGAAGATAGTACCGCCTCCCGCACGAGAACTGACTGTCATTTCACCTCCCATTAACTGCACAAAAGAACGTGCGATAGTTAAACCTAATCCTGTTCCTTGTTGCGATTCTTCTCCTGTTTTTGTTTGCACAAAAGCTTCAAAAAGCTTGTCTAATTCACTACCATCAATTCCCTCTCCCGTGTCTTCTATCTCAAAGCAGATTTGCCGATCAAAATCCTGATTTTTAATTTTCACATAAATGCCACCTTTCGATGTGAATTTAATCGCGTTAGAAATCAAGTTAATCAAGATTTGGCGCAATTTAATTTCATCAGTTTGCACATATTGGGGAAGGTCTGACATCCGTTCGACTAAGAACTGCAATCCCTTATTTTCGGCCGGCAGTTGGAACATATTTTCGATGTCGTCCAGTAGGCGGTGGAGGTCAAAATTTGTCGGGTTGAGAGTCGTGCGCCCCGCTTCAATTTTGGATAAATCTAATACTTGGTTAATCAGTCCGAGCAAATGTTCTCCACTGCGGGTGATAATATCCAGGTGTTCTTGCTGTTCCTGCAATAGGTTAGAACCGCGATTCAACAGTTGGGAAAAACCCAGAATTGCATTGAGGGGAGTCCGCAATTCATGGCTCATATTTGCGAGGAATGTGCTTTTTGCTCGGTTGGCTTCTTGTGCTGCGTGTTCGGCTCGTTGTCGCTCGATAATTTCTCGCTGGAGTTCGAGAGTGCGATCGCTCACTTGCTGTTCTAAAGTGCGGTTGTAATCAGCTAAAACTTTTTCTGCTTGTTTGCGCTCGGTGATATCTTGAAATGTGGCGATCGCATAATTAATTTTACCTGTTTCGTCAACAATTGGAGTGCTAGAAACCTCTAAAGAAACAATCTTATCAGGTCGGTGGAACTCGATATCATCTACTTTGATCGTTTCACCCGCCAGAGAACGCACGATTGGCATTTGTGCGGTCGGATATAACTTGTTAGTTCCCGCTAGATAAAGTTGACAAGCTTCTGCTAGTTTCTCAGTATTTGCTTCGGGTATTGTAGGAATAGCACTTAGTTGATGTGCTGTCTGATTTGCGTAGGTAATTTGCCCGGTGGTGTCATGCACGGCTACCCCAATTGGCATAGCGTCGATAAATTGAGTCAGTCGGTTTTCGCGTTCCTTGACTTCCGCGTAGAGTTTAGCATTGGTAAGTGCGATCGCCGCTTGTCCCGATAGCAATTGCAAAACTTCTAAACGTTCGGGAGTAAAAGCTTGTGTCGTGAGGTTATTTTCGAGATAAACAATAGCAGCCAGTTGACCTTGATTCATCAAAGCAGCACACAAAATAGATTTGGGCTGACGAGCTTTGATGTAAGAATCATTCGTAAAATTGCCTTCACGAGGGGCATTATTTAAAACCACATTTTCTTTGGTTCGGGCGACATAATTGATAATTGTTTCGGAAAGTTTCTGGCAATTTTCAACTGGTTCAGATTGCAGCACCGTTATCCGTTCGTCGTTCACTGCACCTTCAGCTTCAATCAGCAATTTGCCTTGACTTTCTAAAAGTAAATACCCTTTTTGAGCTCCGACATTTTCAATCAAAATTTTCATCAATCTGGACAGTAATTTATCCTGTACAATTTCCCCAGCAATTGCTTCAGAAGCTTTCATGACTGTAGCGATATCCAAGGAAGAACTAGAACGGCTGTTCGTAGTAGATGTAGTTGAACTTTTTTTACTTGCAGGTCGATCGAGCGTAAATAATTGCGGATATCGCGTTTCTAAATCTTTAACTTTAGCCTCCGCACCCCAGAGTTGATAGCAGTAACAGGATTCCTGCATATAAGCTTTGGCTGTTAATTCTTTCCCCCTGGATAAATAGAACTTGGCAGCGAGTTCGTAAGCGAGAGCGGCTTCGTGGATGTACTCGTTTTCTTTGGCGAGGGAGATGGCGCGATCGTAATAGTCGATTGCTTCCACAACTTGACCCAAAACTTCACTCCGAAGTGCCTCTACTAAATAAAATTTATGCAAGTGATTCATGGGAGCATGATGCGCCCACGTACGCATTTTCTCTTGGCTGCTATTCACGCGATTCAGTATAGCATTTCGTTCCGAGTTTGAAGATTTATTAAATATAGTTAAATGCGCGAGAGAGTCATAAAAATAAAAAATAGGAACAGCAACCATTCCTGTCACACCAATTAAATACTGTTCTGCTATTACTGCATTATTTGCTGCCTGATGAGCTTCATCAAATAAATAGTATAAAATTAATTTATTTAAATAAAATAAAGCTAAACCTTGTTTATCTTGAGTAGCTTGATGTATAGATAAAAACTCGTCTTCATTGTAATTATCACTATTTAAATCAAGAGTATTTTTAGATTTTTTTTGTAAATTACGAACAACTTGTAAATACATTAATACCCAATTAAAGCTACTTTTTTGTCGATTCTTGCTAAGAATTTCACAATAATTTATTATTTCCTGTTCTAGTGCCACAAGTTCATAACCCATTGAATATGAATTAAAGCAGCGATCGAATAAAGCATAACCAATAAATTCAAAATCTCCTGTTTCCACTGCACTATAATAAGCTTCAAGTAAAATTTCTCTACTTTCTTTTAGATGCTTTTTCCAATGTATAATGTGATTGCCAAAAGCATCTAAAACTCTAGCCTTAACTTGGCGAGCATTAAAGCGTTCTATTAACTTTAAGGCGAATTGGGAGAATTCATAACCTGCCTCAATATCTACAACAATTCCACACAAAACAACGCCGTAGGCTGCATAAGCAAAAGCAGACCAGATTGAATTTCCGTATTTGATGGATAAATTGACATTAGCTAAAACAATTAGTGTCATTAAATCAGGATTAGTTAAATAGGTAGTACCTATCATTCTTGAACAAATAAATAAAGCGGTTCTAGCTTCTGGTTGCGTCATTTCAGGCAACTCAAATAATTCTTTTATTTTCCGTCCCTTTAACAGTGTATTTGTTTCTTCAAAACCCTTTTTAATATCCTCAAATTTTGGCTGTTCTGGCAAATTAATTCCTAATAAATTAAGAAAAAATAAACCTGTTTGCACTCCTTCTTTAAAGTTACCCTGAGACATATGAGCTTGAATAATCACATCGTAAATTTTTGCTTTTGAAATTACTATTCCTGTAGATTTTAATGCAATCTCTGATAACTTATTCATTATGATAAAATTACCTATTAGATAGGCTGTCTCTACTGCTTCTTCATAGAGGCACAAAGTTAAGTTATAGGAATTTTTCCAACTATCTGTACTCAACATTTTTAGACCAACATTAAAATGCTCAAACGCTGCTTCATAAGCAGTTGATGCTTTAGCCTTTTGACCTGCTATCAGGTTTAACTGAGCCAGTTCATCTCTTTCTCGCTGATGGGAAATTAGATCGCAACCGAAATTTAGTTGATTGACAATTTCAAAAATTTTTTCTTCTGTAAAATAAGCATTTGGACTGTCATCTACGAGGCTATTTTGCAGCAAAAACCGCCCAATTTTTTGATGCAAAATCGGCTTATCCTGTTCGGAAATTAGCGAATACGCCGCTTGCTGAATTCTGTCATGGACAAATTTGAATTCTAGGAATTGGGACTTGGGTAATTTCCCTGCAATTTCTAATTCCATATCTCCCATGTTCCCCAGCAACACGACTAAATTTTCAGCAACGGCTGCGTACAACTCATCCGCCGTTTGTCCCACAGATTTTCCGCAAAGTGAGGCGAGGGTTTTCAGATCGAATTGATTGCCAATGCAGGCTGCTATCTTTAACGTTTCCTGCGTATTCTGTGACAGTTGTTTAATTTTGCCAGCCATCAATTCGACAACATTATCAGTGAAATTTCTCGCTTGAATTTTATCTAAATCCCACTGCCAACTCCCCTGGCTCCCCTCTTGGTAAGACTGGTCTGTTTCATTCTCTTGTATGGGCAATCCCCCCGTGGTTGCCCCAATATCTGAAAGCCCTGTAGGGGCAATCTCCCCACGCGCAGCGAAGCTATCCCGTAGGGAATCGCCCTCGTCTATCGGCTGGGCGGACACGGGGGCACCGCCCCTACAAAACCCTGGTTTTTCTGAGAATGAAACAGCCCTGGAGGTAAAGTCGAATTGTAATAGCCCTTCTGTATAAAGCGATTTGAGAAATTCATTCATAAAGAAAGGATTCCCACCCGTTTTGAAAAAGACTAACTCGGCAAGGGAGTTGACTCTTGCTTCCTGACAATTCAGGGCATCTGAAATTAGTTGAGTAACAGAGGCTAAATCCAAAGGTGACAGGAAAATGCGATCGACATTTGCCCCTGTTTTGATAATCTCTGCAATCGTTAGCATTAACGGATGAGCTGCAGAAACTTCGTTATCCCGATAGGCCCCAATTAAAAATAGTCCCGTTGACGAAGCGCCGAGCAGCAGTTGCATCAGTTTCAGAGATGCTCCGTCCGCCCACTGCAAATCATCGATAAATATTGTCAGAGGATGTTCTGGTTTAGTAAAAACTTTAATGAAGTTTTGAAACACAAAATTAAAGCGGTTTTCCGCTTCTGTCGCACCCAATTCTGGCGGCGCGGGTTGCTTGCCGATAATTAATTCAATTTCGGGAATTACGTCAATAATGACTTGAGCGTTGATTCCCAATGCGTCTAATAATTTTTCCCGCCATTCTTTAAGTTGCGCTTCGCTTTCTGTTAACAGTTGTTTGGCTAAATCCTGAAAAGCGCTGACAATTGCGCTGTAGGGAATGTTGCGCTGATATTGGTCAAACTTGCCGGATATAAAATAACCGCGCTGTTGAGTAATCGGTTTGTATAATTCTTGCACCAAAGCTGATTTGCCGATACCAGAATATCCCGAAATCAGCATCATTGAACTTGTGGCACAGACATCTTGGCATTGTTGGCTTACTTGTGCAAAAGCTGTCAGTAAGCTATCTATTTCTCGCTCTCTGCCATAAAGTTTTTGTGGAATTTTAAAACGGTTAGAAATATCTTGACTCCCTAGGGTAAAAACTGATATATTGTTATGGCTGTGTAGTTGATTTAAACATTCTTCTAAATCGGCTTTTATTCCGATCGCACTTTGATAGCGCTCCTCAGCATTTTTTGCCATCAACTTCATGACAAGATCGGAAATAATATGCGGAATTTCAGGATTCACCTGAGATGGAGACAAGGGCTGTTTAGCGAGATGACTGTGTACTAATTCCAGCACATCGTTAGTGTCAAAAGGCAGTTGGTATGTCAGCAGTTCGTAAAAGGTAGCGCCCAGGGAATAAAAATCTGTGCGGTAATCTAAACTTCGATTCATTCTGCCGGTTTGTTCCGGCGACATATAAGCAAGAGTTCCCTCTAAAATGTTGGGATTTTTTATGGTGTAATTCTCCCGCGTCAACTGCGTGGAAATGCCAAAATCGATAATTTTGAGTTCGCCGCTAGCTGGATTGAAGACAATATTTGAAGGGTTAATGTCTTTGTGAATGATGTGGACGCTGTGAATTTGTTGTAAACTTTCTGTGGTGGCGATCGCAATTCGCAAGAATTCTGCAATACTAAATTTTTGCTGCTGCATCCAAATTTTCAAAGATTCGCCGCCAAAATCCTCGACAAACATCACCAGCGTGTTTTGATATGGCTGCAAATCATAGGCTTTTATACAGCCACTCAGATTCAGAGATTGTGTAATTTTATACTCTGTGCGATAGCGGGCGAGTTCTTGGGGCGTGGG
Source organism: Microcoleus sp. K5-D4 (assembly GCF_036704575.1). Lineage (NCBI taxonomy): Bacteria > Bacillati > Cyanobacteriota > Cyanophyceae > Oscillatoriales > Microcoleaceae > Microcoleus > Microcoleus sp. K5-D4. The sequence goes on along the minus strand of NZ_JAUBSD010000092.1, from coordinate 19,424 downwards.
ATAATTTTCTTTGAGGATTTTGAGGACAACGGGGAGACTGTCGGGTTGTCGGAATGCTCGGTAAACCAGGGAGTTTGCGCTTTCGTAGATGAGCTCTGTGATTTCAACGCCCGGAAGAGTCAGCATATTCATACCGCTGTCAACTTTGCAGTAGAACATAGCATAAATTTGCTCCTCACACCAGAGGTGCGTGAGCCATCAGTGGATTTTAGATTTTAGATTTTAGATTTTAGATTTGACTCCACATCTGAGATTTTAGATTTTAGAAGCCAAGACAGGCTTCCCAGTCAATACAGCTTGTTCGATAATGTCAGCGGCGCGCTTGACTCCGCCCGATCGCCCGATCGCCTCTTGCATCTCGATCGCCCTTTGTTTATACGACTCTTGGGTTAGGACTTTCACAATTGCCGATCGGACTTTAGGAATGCTCAATCCTCCTATAATTAATACATTAGCTTGCCATCGTTATTATTAATTCCCAGTAATGTGACAGAAAAATGCCGATAATCACCGCTAGATGTGCGGCAATTGGCAGAAATTTGAGCTCCATTAATACCGAAGTCTGTGCAAGTTCGGTTGAACGTACTTGCTTCCCCAATATTGCCTTGTACCAGTTGTCCATTTTTATTATGAACCCCTTGAATGGTAATGGAAGTGCGCTGATTCGTACCATTTTTTTTGTTACAAGTTGCAGATAATTGAGCGCCATTGATTGAAAAATCCGTGCAACTGGTAGCAAAGGTACTTGCTCTTTGAGCATTTGTCGGCTGCTGGAAGATGGAGAGCGATAGTACGATTGAAACAGATAATCCCGACAATTTAATTAAGTTCATGGTCTTTTTTATGATTTACTATTTTCAGCGTAAGATAATAACCCTAAAATGCTTCTAGCTTTTAGTTTAGTATGAAATTAGCCAAATAGTCAGCTTGCGACTCAGCCTCTGTGAGGGAAAATCCTAAACTTTTGGCTAGGTGTCGCCCTAAAATATAGGCTGTTATTGCTTAGACAAGACTTACGGAGGGATGGAACGCAGGCTTTACTCATTGCACAGAAACGGAGTATTACCAGTCTATAGTTCCGTGGGATATTCGATACCTAGCCCAAAGTTCAGGTAATCTCCTCAACTAAAGGTGAGTTAAATATCTGTTGTTTTTATAGGTTCAAAACTCTACTTTGAGGTAGCTACTTTAGCCAGGAAATTTTCTAAACTAAATTTACGCATAGGCCAGCACTAGCTTAGCTGGAAAAAAACAAATAAGGAGTTACTTCCTTCACCGAAATAAAAAGGAGCAATCAGATGGACAGCACTAATCAGTTTTCCCGAGAACTTGAGCAAGATTCTGCCGTGCAACAGCAACAGTCGCCAGTCAATTCTGTTGCTGAAGAATTGAACGATACGGAATTAGATGCGATCGCAGGTGGTCTTACGTTTTTCGATTGGAGTAAGCTCCAGTGGTACGGTCCGACCGAGAGAATTCCGACCGAGCATTTTGTTAGCCACATAGCGGGTAAAAAGGCTGGATAGGAGGCAACTTTACTCGGAGTTGGTTCGATCGCTTTTGGAAGCAAATTTCACTAATTATCGAAGGAGTAAACATCTGATGGAAAGCAACAATCGATTTTTGCAAGAAGTACCCTCCGAGTCGTCCGCAATCACAGCATCCGCACCGGACAACTCAACTAATCAACAATTGAGCGACTTGGATCTCGATGCGATTGCGGGCGGCTGTTCCGATATGGCCGATCGAGCTCGGGCTGCCGGTATCCCGGTTATCACAGCCAGTGGTCCAAGGCCCAACATTTTTGGTCGTGGTCTGCCCATGAACTTAATTGAAGAAATGCAGTCCTATTACGGACAGCAGAAATGAGCTGGTTGTAACTAGAAGCGATGGCGCTTCTGCTGAGTTTAAACATCCAAGGAGAAAACATCTGATGGAAAGCAACAATCAATTTTTGCAAGAATTACCATCCGAGTCGTCCCAAATCGCAGCATCAGAATTGGAAAATTCAACTAATCAAGAATTGAACGACTTGGAACTAGATGCGATCGCGGGCGGTATGCGTATTATCACAGCCAGCGGCCCAAGGCCAAAATTTGCTAGTGTTAGTGGTTTCTCCATGTACGG
>NZ_JAUBSD010000092.1:0-17197 GCF_036704575.1 Microcoleus sp. K5-D4 | reverse complement strand
GCGGGCGGTATGCGTATTATCACAGCCAGCGGCCCAAGGCCAAAATTTGCTAGTGTTAGTGGTTTCTCCATGTACGGAGACGATAAAAAGAGCGTCTTCTAACTAGAAGCGATCGAGCTTCTGCTGAGTTAAACCACATAAGGAGGAAACATCTGATGGAAAGCAACAATCAATTTTTGCAAGAATTATCGCCCCAGTTATCCCAAATCGCAGCATCCGAATCGGAAAACTCAATCGATGAAGAATTGGACGAATTGGAATTAGAGGCGATCGCGGGTGGCCATTCCAATATGGCCGATCGAGCTCGGGCTGCTGGTATGCCTGTTATCACAGTCAGCGGCCCAAGACCTAATTTTGGTCCAGGCCCCAGTATGAACATGGAATTCTTTGAAGCATTAAGGAATTTCGATCGCTAACAGAAGAAATGAGCGGCTTGTAACTAGAAGCGATCGCGCTTCTGCTGAGTTTCAACACCCAAGGGGAAAACATCAATGGAAACCCAGTTTCTTAAATAAACTGGGTTTTTATTTACCTCATCTCATGTACCTGTGAATCTAGCGTAATTCCTATAAGGGCGGTTTTTATCAACCCTAAGCGACTAAAACTAATAATTTTGTAAACCAGTTTCTGCCTGTCTAGCACGTCTAAATCATTATATAAATATACCAAAAATATGGATGCAATACAGCCAGTATACCTCATGCAGCAAGCCCCGGATATGGGTAACACTACAATATTTAGTGTTGGCTTAGTTATCCTCTGCTTGCTCTTGCTAATTTTGTTGTGGCTGCCGGATTTGCTAACAAAAGAATAATCAGTTCGCCAACGAGCAATGTACGGGATGTAACGGATGTAAATGAGATGTTGCACCATTTTAAATAAGGCTTTTATGAACGGGCAAGATGCCCGTTCCACAAGAATTTTACTCCTTGTGAAACGGGCATCTTGCCCGTTATTGAAAATGGTTTTACCTTGAATCCCTACTCTAACTGCCGCGCCACTAATCGAGCAAACAATCCCCCCTGTTTTACCAATTTCTCAAAGGAACCAACTTCCACTAAACGGCCGGCTTCAATTACATAAATGCGATCGGCATTGCGAATCGTACTCAGGCGGTGGGCGATGACAACTCGCGTCACATTCAACTTATCCAAACTCTCAGTAACGATCGCCTGCGTGCGGTTGTCCAAAGCACTCGTAGCTTCATCCATCAGGATAACCTTTGGTTTGACAACCATTGCGCGGGCAATTAACAATCTCTGCCGCTGTCCTCCCGAAAGATTCGTGCCGCCCTCGCTGACAACCGTGTGCATTCCCATCGGCATTTGTTCGATATCGGCGGCTAAACCGGCCATTTGCGCGGCTTCCCAAGCTTCCTCCTGCGTTACCATCGCCCCGCAGGTAATATTGTCAAACATCGAACCAGCATTAATTCTGCCGTTTTGCAGCACTACTCCTAACTGCCGCCGCACAGCTTGAACGTCGAGGCCTGCTAAATCTTGATTGTCGTAATAAACAGTGCCGCTTTGTGCTATTTCAAATCCCAATAACAGCCGAAATAAAGTTGATTTACCGCTACCAGACGGCCCGACGATCGCGATAAATTCCCCCGGTTGAATATTGATGCTGACATCATCTAAAATTGGGGGGCCGTCCTCGCGGTAGCGGAAAGTTGCCCTATCGACAGTAATTTGACCTTGCAAGCGACCGGGATCGGCTTTTGTCGGGTCAGATTCCGGGATTCCCTGGACGATCGGTTTGGCTCGCTCCCACAGCGGTACAATTCCTAAAATATCAGTTAGAGTATTGCTCAAATCTGTGACGCCGGAAAGAAAGGTTCCGAAGGCGGAATTAAAAGCGAGAAACGTCCCCATATTCAGTCCGCCGCCTTCTGTTTGAGAGGTTTGCATAAACACAATTGCAAACCAAAACATCAGAATAGAACTGACTAACGGCAGCGCTTCGTTAAAGACAGAAACGCTGTCGTCAATTCGTTTAATTCCCGTTCTTAGTTTAATTTGCTGGCTGTATTTTTTCGCCCAAGCTGCAAAGGCTCGCCCTTCGGCGGCCGCTACCCGCAACTTTGATACTCCATTAATTAGTTCTACTGTCAGCCCGTTAATTTCGCCTTCTCCTGTTTCCATCTGCCGCTCTTTTGGGATTAAGAGCAAGCTGGATGTGACTGTTACTATAACCGCCAGAAAAGTTAAACCAATTCCGACTAAAGTCAGCGGCAGGCTGTAAACAAACATCAGCCCCAAATTCAACAGGGAAAATATGGCGCTCAAAAGTGTCCGCTGCGTCGCGCCGCTTAGTTGGGCGCGAATTTGATTAACTGCTAATAAGCGAGTCAGCAAGTCGCCAGAAGAATAGCTGCGGAAAAACGCCGGTTTTAATCTCAGCAATCGATCCCAAACTGCCGGCTGGAGAGTGCCGCTGGCAGCATTTTCGATCCGCAGGGTCAGAATTGTTTGAGCCATGCTAAATACAGCCCGTCCGATCGCCGCAACTAACAATACCAGCCCTAACTGCCACAGTAACAAACGATCGCTGTCAGGAATAGCATCATTGACCAAAATCGAGGTAGCTTGCGGCGTCACCATCCCCAATAGCGTTCCCAATATCCCCAGCCCGAAAGCAGCGATCGTGTCTTTTTCGTAGCCCTTCGTCCCGAAGCGAAACAGTTCCGCAGCGTTGCGAACTAATAGCGGCAGCGGCCGGTAAAACATGAGAGTTTCTGACGACAACTCTTGGGCTATTGCTTTAGTTACCCGTTTGCGAGTGCGATCGATCGGATCGAACAAAGTATAACGCTCGCCCTTACCGGGCAGCAAAGCTACAGGTCGATTGTCGAACTTTGTATAAGCCAGTAGCGGGCCGCTGTTCTGCCGCCACCAATCTCCAACCAGCAACACGCGGCGGGTGCGAAATTGGGACGATCGCGCGATCGCCTCCATCGGATCTTTAACTCGGCTGAAATCTTCGGAACCCGCCGGGGGATTGACTGTTATCCCTTGTGCCTTACCTACAGCCCCAGCAGCGATTAACAGCGGCGTTCCTTCCTCAGACACCTCAGTTTTCCGGGGATGCAGCACCTCGGTTAACTCTCCCAAAGCTGTCTGAGTTACTTGGCGGTTTAGCTGTTCTCGTTCCTGAAAGCGGCGGAATTCCTCTGCTTTTTGCTGGGAAACCAGCAAGTTCAAGCAGCAGCAGAAATACTCGTGCAGCAAAGCTAAACTCGGGCGCAGCCAGTCGGCATTTTCCACCTCTGCTGTTGAGAAAACTTGCACCTCAACTTCCCCGGATGCCACCAGCAGCATATTCCCAGTCAGGGGAAACGCTGGGGAAGCGCAATTTAACTTCAATTCCCCGACACTCGCATCGCCCGACGAGACGCGCACCCAGACAACAGTTCCCGGGGGCGATCGCAGCATTTGACCGGGAAATAGCGATATCTGCTGCGAGGCTGCTACAAGCGCAGTTTCTGGGGCAACTTTTTCCTCCGGCGCGTGAAGCGGATCTATCCCGTAGGGAATCACTCGTTCTCCCAAATGCTGTATCCACCCTTCCACCAGCGATCTCGTTTTGCCGTCACCAGCAGCAACTAAAGCGGCACAATCTGCGATCGCGATCGGTTCCAGTTCCGTTTCGGCGATCGCGATCGCCAGAAGTCCCCAACCTGGTTTTGAAATTTCTCCCCCCCCTTCTCCTTCTCTCCCCCGAAGCTTGGGGGTAGCAGCGCCGAACAAAGCCTCGCCTGCACCGACGCCGAACAGATAATGGCGGTTGCCCGCAGGCTTCTCACTTTGTATCTTTGCTGCAAAAACTGCGATCGCGCCCGACTTAACAATCCATACCTGATGCGGGTCATTCAGCAGCAGCGGTTCATTTCCTTTAATTCGGTGCAGTTTCTTAACAGGATTTAGATCGAGCATAGCTAGTAATTGGCGATTAGTAATATCAAGTCGGGCAGGGGTGTAAAGCCCTGCGTCAAAGAAGACAGTCGGATCGAATCGATCGGGTTAATCCACAGATCCTAGGAGTGATTAAAATCCCCGTCTCATAGCTAAAGTCGGTTAAAACCGACTGAATAGCCAAATCAAACCATCATTCATTTCAGTCCTCTTCAGAGGACTTTAGCTATTAGACAGGGAATTCATTCCCTGGCGGACTGTCGGGCTGGCTACTGTATTTCTGCTATTTATTCTTCATTCCCAACCAAAAGAGCATAAGCTCCTCCCAGCTTTTGCAACTCCTCATGAGTGCCTCTCTGAACAACTTTCCCCCCTGCGAGCATAATAATTTCATCGCAATCTCGAATCGTGCTCAAACGGTGAGCAACCACAATACAAGAAGTACCGCGACGCCTCAAATTGCGATCGATAATTAACTCAGTTTCAGCATCCAGAGCACTTGTAGCTTCATCCAGCACCAACACCGCCGGATTTCTTACTAACGCCCTGGCAATTTCCAAGCGCTGCCGCTGTCCGCCACTCATATTTGTCCCCCCTTCATTGAGTTGAGCATCGTATCCTCCCGGCATATTCAAAATAAGTTCGTGAATTGCCGCATCAATGCACGCTTGCACTAAATCTGCTTCCGGTACTGTCGGGTCCCAAAGCGTGAGATTTTCCCGAACAGTGCCGGCAAATAGAAATATCTCTTGTTCGACCATTGCCAGCGAATTTGCTAGGATAGAACGGGGAATCAAATTGCGAGGAACCCCGTCAAATAAAATTTCGCCATTCATTGGTTCGTAAAGCCCGGTCACAAGTTTGGCAATAGTAGATTTCCCCGAACCGCTGCCCCCGACTAACGCTACCCGCTGACCCGGTTTTACGGTTAAGTTCAAGTTTTCAATTAGCGGTGCTTCCAAGCGGCTGTAGCCAAAACTGACACTCCGCAATTCAATGCTTCCTTGCAGGTGAAAAGCATCTGGTGCGATCGCGCCTCCGCCGTTTTCATTATTAAAAGAATCGCGATCTGCTTCTGGATCTACAGGGTTTTGCAGAACGTCATCAAGTCGGCTTAAATCTGCTTCTAATTCTTGCAGAGTGCTGCCAAAATTGACTAGATTGTTGACTGGTCGCAGGAATTGTTGAGTGAGACTTTGATAGGCAATTAACATCCCGATACTCAAACCGCCGTTCATCACCCGCAAGCCCCCGACAACTAAGATAGCAGTTGCAGCTAATGCCGTTAAAAATGCTGGTAATATTGACAATATTTGAGTGGGCAAAGCCAATTCTTGCTGGGCGTTGCTCATTTTGGCATAGTACCCGGCAAACTTAGAAAATAAATCGAATTCTAAACCGCTAGCTTTGACAGTTTCTATAGATTGAATGCCTGCAATTGCAGCACCGCCCACCTTACCTGTTTCCTGAGCTAATCTGGTGTTAGCATCGACGCGGCTGCGGGATAAAGATTGGAGTGCCAAAAAGTTTAAGGCTGCAAAAACAGCCGCAACACTGGTCAATACCCAGTCGTACATAACCATAATTATTGCATAGAAAACCATCATTACCGCGTCGATCGCAGTTGCAGCAAGTTTCCCCGATAAAATTTCAGCAACCTTGTCATTAACTTGGCAGCGACTGCTAATTTCACCTGCAAACCGCTGGGCGTAAAATCCCACAGGCAAGCGCAAAGTATGCCAGAGAAACTGTCCCGACATCGAAATCGCCAGCTTGTTTGCCAGCCGCCGCAAATAGAAAAGCCGCATCCGCGCTAGCAGCCCTTGGACGGCCGCCGCCAACAGCATTCCCAATATTAAAGGCCGCAGCCACTCGTGACGGTTTTCGACGAGAATTTCATCCACAAAAATTTGGGTAAATGCTGCGCCAGCCAAACGGGGAACAGTCAGTAATAAACCAGCAATTAAACAAAATGCGATCGCCCAGCGGGAACTTTGCAATCGGGAATCTAAAGCACTGGCAATACTCGGTTTTTTCCCACCCTTTTTAAACTCCGGCCCAGGCTCAAAAGTCAAAACAACGCCAGTATAAGCCAACTTAAATTCTTCTAGAGAAACAGTCCTCGGCCCCGATGCGGGGTCATTGAGATAAACGCGCTTTTTCTTCATCCCCTCAACCACCAAAAAGTGATTGAAATTCCAAAAAACAATAAAAGGGGGCGGTACAATTTTCAACTCTTCAACAGTTTTTTTAAACCCTTTAGCATCTAAGCCGTAAATTCGGGCTGCTTTGAGGATATTAGAAGCTTTACTGCCATCGCGAGAAACGCCGCACTCGCTCCGCAATTGGGCTAAAGGTACTGGGTGTTGGCAGTAACTCAAAATAATTCCTAAAGCAGCAGCACCGCACTCTACTGCTTCCATTTGTAAGAGGGTGGGAGTACGAACTCGCCTTAAGTTGCGCGGCGTAAAAAAGTTGTTAATCCAGGGAAATTTCATTGCTTATTAACGGGTAATTAGTAAATGAACAAGACTTACGCACCGGGACCGAGAAACCGGGTTTTTTTACGAAAATACTTCGTGAGGGCGAGCAGATTAGGTAAAAAACCCGGTTTCTGACTACCCATGCGTCAGTTGTTAGTAAACCCCAGTCAAAGACCTAAAAATGGGAATCACGTAAGAAATCGGCGCTAACTGCCCGATTTGAACCCGAACTAGCGCCGTAGTACCGGGGGAAATCTTGAGAGGAGGCCCGTTCGAGGAAGACCATTTGTAACCGCTGATAGTGTTCGGATCTTGTTGCAATTCGACAAAAACTTGCACGGGAGCACCGCCGCCAGCGATGCTTTTTGCGATGCTGTCAGCCAAATTTTCATTGCCGATAATTGCCGACATATCTTGATTAGTAACCGGAAAAGGAGAAACTTGGGTTACTTTGCCGACAATGCCGCCGTAGCGTTCTCGCTTGACGACGCTAGGGGTAACTTGTACGGTCATTCCCGGTTTAATTTGCTTGCCGTCTCTGTCAGCAAAATAGACAAGACTGACCATTTTTTCGCGAGAATTCTCAGATTCAACTGTCCCGATTCTTGTACCGATGTTCAGCATTTGACCTGCAACGGCGCTAACTTCTAAAACGCGCCCGTCATATTGGCTGGTAATTTTGCTGTCGGCGGTCAACTGATTCTGTAAGTGGGCAATCTTGCGTTTAACTTCCTGAATTTGATTTGTTTGGGCGATCGACTTCTCTAAGTCTTGTTGAGCTAGTTTGACCGCTTGGGTTTCTATGTCTTTAATCTTAGTTTTTATTTCATCAATTTTGTTGAGGTTTTGCAGGTAATCTCGTTCGGCGTTACTTTTCTGAACTTTAAGTTCTTGGAGGTTGTTTTTAATTTCGTTAAGGCGGTTGAGATTTTGCAGGTACTCCCGTTCGGTATTGGTAGCTTCAACCTTGAGTTGCTGCCGGGTGTTTTTGATGTCGTCAATTTTATTGAGATTTTGCAGGAATTCGCGATCGCTATTCGTTTTCTGAACGTCGAGTTCCTTTAACTGCGTTTCAATATCCGCCAGTTGCATCTGAGAGTCCGCAAATTCCTGTCTCGCTTGCAGCATTACATCCTCGCCGATCGCCCTCTCTTGTTCGTAAAGAACGCGGCGAGTTTCAAACCGCTGCTGTAATGTTTCCACCAAAGAAGTGATGTGCTGTTTTCGCTGCAAAAGACTGTCGCGTTTTTTGGCGATCGCAGCCAGAGTTTGCTGCCGCAATATCGGTGCAACTTGTTCTCGCCGCAAACTTTCTTCCAAACTTTGCCGTTTTTCTGCTAAGGCTGTCAGAGTTTGCTGCCGCAGTACCGGCGCAATTTGTTCTCGACGCAAACTTTCTTCCAAACTTTGGCGTTTTTGCTCTAATGCCGCCATACTTTGCTGGTGCAATATCGGCGCAACTGACTCTCTATTCAAGCTTTCTTGAAGGTCTTTTTGCTGCTGTTGGAGGGTTTTTAATTCCAGGGCAATCTGCTGTTTTTGCAGCTTATTAGTATCTTGCTTTTGTCCTTGCAGTTGGGATAATTTGGCTTTTTCTTGTTCTAGCTGCTGCTGGAGGTCGAGTTTATTAATTCTGCCGATTTCTTGACCCCGTTTAACAACATCTCCCGGCTTGATGTTTAGCTTTACCAATTGACCGGAACTAGCAGCTTGAAATTGCACGACTCGGCGGGGCAGAAGCAATACGCCTTGACCGGAAACAGTCAGCGGAATTCGCCCGATCGCACTCCAAACGCCCGCAGCCGCAACTAAACAGCCAATTGCAGTTAGTGGCAGCCACGATCGAGGACTAACCACCTGCATCATTTCGTCGAGGCGTTCCGGTGAAGATAAGCGATCGATCGCTTCAGTAGTGAAAAGTTTGTTTTGTTTTACCTGCATCAGCTATTCCTTTCGAGAGTGCGATCGCGCTGTCAGCAGGGGTGTATTTGAAGGGGAAATTCCTTGCAAGTCAATTGAGGCACAAACAATTTCCCAACAAACGTTCAAAGCTTCCGTGCAATTACTTGAATCTTCTCACTCCTGTTTGCAGCTTGCCTGTAAAATCACTTTACGACAATTAACCCTCGTAAGACCTAACTAACAGTAGAGTTTTCAGCTAACAAAAAGACCAGCTTGCAGCCGATCTTCCGACGGGGGAATGACCCGAACTTTTGGCTAGGTATCGCCCGCAGCCAGTGTCTACACATTGGCCACCAGTTAAGTTAGAAACACTTTTGTCAATGAGTAGAATTACTCTAAGGTATCGAAGTAGCAACTTAAAATGTGGTGCGGTTTGTTCCACGAGGTTAGAAGAAAAACTGTTCAGGACTTCCCCCAGTAGCAGGAAAAGGGGAAGCAATTAGCCGATAGTTTAGGTTTTTGCGATCGCTGGACTATTCCTAAATCCAGATTGTGGGGTTCAGCAAAATACTCAACTGGGTCTAAAGCTAATACTTTTTGTTCAGCTACATAGCAATTTTAAATCATTTGTGAATTTCTGACTCCCTCCCCGCGAGTTCCCGCAGAGTTGGGGTGGCGTAAAACATTTACGATTCCTGCAAGGATTCCTATATAGTTTGATTTTTGATAAGATTACTGAACCCACTTTAATGCAACAAAAGGTTCTAGTTTTGCTTGGTGTTTCTCTAATTTATACGCAGTAAACCGGGGGCAAAAATCTTTATTTCAAAAGCTTACTACACTGAATCTGCTTTTTGTAAATTTGGGAATTTCAGTGTAATTGGTGATTGGTAATTGTAGGTGGGGTAGAAGGAAGAGAAACCCCACCTACAATTACTATTAACAGTCAAAGTCACAAGTCAAAAGCTAACAGTCAACCGTTAATTGTTAACTGTTGACTGTTAAACTGAATGCCTGTGCCGAACTCGCTAGAAAATGCCTGAATGGCTGTTCATTCTCTCGATTTAGAACTTTTGGAGAGCTTACCCTCAAAAGGTTGAACTCCACTATTTGGATAGTTGTCATCGCTGGGGCTAAAAATCCGCACCGCTGCTTCCGAGACGTAACGCATCGCGTTTGCCAAAGATTTAGAAAGATTCATAGAATCTGCCTCTCTTGTCTGGGTTCTGATACTTTTAATATTACTCTGATTTTTGGGCTGTGGATGAGTTTAGCAATATTTATTTGAATTACTTATTGGTCTGCAACATTGAAGCAAGCTGAAGGTTTAAGAAATGACGCATTGTTGGACGATCGACCTTTTGCTGGTAGATTTTTCCTTGGTCAACTCAATCTGTCGCGATCGCCCTCCCGACGCTCAGAAACCGGGTTGTCTAACTCTATTCAAAGGCTGCAAGGAAATATTTTCGCAAAAAACCGGGAACGCTTGAGTGTTTGTGCTTAATTCCTGAGTTTGTTAAATTCAGTATTTATATTGCTTTTACCATAATATTAATGTACAAATTAACCGAAATCCGCTATTAAAGGGCATAATAAGCGAATTTTTCCGACAAATATCTGCAATCTTTATCAAATATTTACAAAAAGATATGGTGTTTGTCACTATAATTAAAAAAAAGAAGTTTGTTCGGGGTTTTTTTTATGAAAACTACCACAGAAAGCCTGCAGCTCACAGGTTTTGAAGAAATATTAGAAGACCGGGAACTGACGGTTTCTTCAGCAGATTACAGCCTTTTGACCGATCTCTACCAGCTAACGATGGCCGCTTGTTACGTTGGGGAAGGACTCGACGGGCGGGCCGCGAGTTTTGAATTATTCGCGCGCAGGCTGCCAGAGGGTTTTGGCTACGCGATCGCGATGGGTTTGGCTCAAGTTATCGATTATTTAGAAAAATTTCGGTTTTCGCCGGCGCAAATAGAGGCTTTGCAGTCCACTGGGATTTTTGCCGGCGCCCCGGAGCGATTTTGGACTTTACTCGCCACAGCCCGCTTTACTGGCGATGTTTGGGCGGTGCCGGAGGGGACGGCGGTGTTTGCCAACGAGCCTGTGCTGCGAATTGAGGCTCCTCTGTGGCAGGCTCAGTTAGTGGAAACTTATTTATTGAATGCCATAAATTATCAAACTTTGATTGCGACGCGGGCAGCGCGGCTGCGCGATGTGGCGGGCCCGGAGGCTAAGTTGCTTGAATTCGGGACGCGCAGGGCTTTTGGGCCTCAAGCTGCTGTTTGGGCGGCTAGGGCTGCCCTGGCTGCAGGGTTCGATGGAACTTCTAATGTTTTGGCTGCTTTGAAGTTGGGCCGCAAGCCTGTCGGTACGATCGCCCATGCTTTGGTAATGGCTGTGGCTGCCCTCGAAGGCAGCGAGAATCAGGCGTTTGCAGCTTTTCACCGCTATTTTCCGGGGGCGCCCCTGCTGATCGATACTTACGATACTGTGGCGGCGGCGCGGATGTTGGCCGATCGAGTCAACAGCGGTGAAATGCAGTTGGAAGGCGTGCGGCTGGATTCGGGCGATTTGGCGGTGCTGTCTCGGGAAGTTCGATCGATCCTTCCGGGCGTTCCAATTTTTGCTAGCGGCGATTTGGACGATCGAGAAATTGCTAAATTAAAAAGTAGCGGTGCTTGCATTGACGGTTACGGTTTGGGAACCAAGTTGGTCAGCGGTTCCCCTGTCAACGGTGTTTATAAGTTGGTGGAAATTGACGGAATTCCGGTGATGAAAGAGGCAAGCGGCAAGGTAACATATCCAGGAAGAAAGCAAATTTTTAGACATATTGAAAATGGGCAAATTCTCGGAGATTGTTTGGGATTGTCGGGAGAAACTATTCACAATTGCGATTCTTACTTACCATTAATGGAGTTGGTTGTCAAGGATGGCAAACGAGTCCAGAACCCGGAAAGTTTGGAAGAGATCGCCAAACGCACTGCTGCTTCTGTCGCCAGTCTTCGACCCGAAACTCGCCAACTTGACAACCCCATTTCGCCGTCAGTGGAAATTTCTACAGATTTGCAGAGTCTCACCCAAAAAACGAAAAATAGTCATTAGTTAGTAGTCAGTGGTTATTGGTGTTAACTTAAGACTAAAATCCATGATAAATCTCGTTTATAGCTTAGCCTCGCTCCCCCTAAATCCCCCTTAAGAAGGGGGACTTTGAGAGCTGACAGTCCCCTCTTTTTTGAAGCGAGACTTCGATCGCTCCAGTTCCCCCCTTTTTAAGGGGGGTTAGGGGGGATCGAGGGGTTAATTATCAAACAGCAGGCTGGAACTACGTTTGATATTAATTTGACACGCTTTGGTCATTAGTATGTAGTTCAATTCCCCATTCCCAATTTCCCATTAACTATTAACGATATTACCGATTACCTATGCAGAAGATTGCTCTTTTTGGAACCAGTGCCGATCCGCCCACAGCAGGACACAAAACAATTCTGAGTTGGCTTTCCCAACATTTTGATTGGGTAGCAGTTTGGGCGTCAGACAATCCTTTTAAGTCCCACCAAACTTCTCTAGAACACCGATCGGCAATGCTGCTGTTAATGATTCAAGAAATTAATTCGCCCAGACACAATCTTTGCTTGCATCCAGAACTCAGCAGTCCGAGGACGGTGGAAACTGTGGAACAAGCAAGATTGCTGTGGCCGAATGCAGATTTGACGCTGGTAATAGGTTCGGACTTGGTGGGGCAACTGTCTCGCTGGTACAAATTTGAAGAATTGTTAAAAAAAGTGGAGTTGCTGATAGTACCGCGACCCGGTTATCCGTCAGAGCAATTAGATTTGTGGCAGTTGAGGCGCCTGGGTGCAGACGTGGCGATCGCATCTTTGAGTGCTCCCAATGTTTCTTCTACTTCCTATCGGGAAACAGGAGACAGGGAAGCTCTGACTCCGACCATCGAAGATTACATCCATAGGGAGCATTTGTACGCATGGCACGAGGCACAAAAAAGAGCGAGGGTTGCTCATTAGCTGACTTTAAAGTAGGAGTAGATAATGTTATTTTTTCCGTCGATACCGTGCAGAACCGCTTGTTGGTGCTGTTGGTAATGCGGCAAGACGAACCGTTTATCGATTCTTGGAGTCTTCCCGGTACTTTGGTGCGTCAGGGCGAGTCTCTTGAAAATGCGGCTTACCGAATTTTGTCTGAGAAAATTCGGGTAAAAAATTTGTATTTGGAGCAATTGTATACTTTCGGAGAACCGGGGCGCGATCCTCGAGAAGTTACCAGGGGCGATCGTTATCTTTCGGTTAGTTATTTTGCTTTGGTACGCTTTGAGGAAGCTGAGTTAATTGCTGGGAGTGTAGTCGCGGGTGTCGGGCACCGTGTCGGGGGTATTGCTTGGTATCCCGTGCAACAAGTTCCTAAGCTGGCCTTCGATCACAATCAAATTCTCGAATACGGATACCGGCGACTGCGTAACAAACTTGAATACAGTCCGGTAGCTTTTGAAGTTTTGCCGGAACTTTTTACTTTGAGCGATTTGTATCAACTTTATACAACTATTTTGGGGGAAAATTTTTCTGATTATTCTAATTTTAGAGCTCGATTGTTGAAATTGGGTTTTTTGTGCGATACCGGTGTTAAGGTTTCGCGCGGGGCGGGCCGCCCTGCTAGTTTGTACCGCTTTGATGCGGCCGCTTTTGCTCCTTTCAAAAATAAGCCACTGGTGTTTATCTAGCTGTTCCTTGGATGACATTCTGGGATCAATTTAGTAACATTAGAATAGAAGCTATTAAGGAGTGCAGACGATGAAAGACCCTGATGAATGCGCTAATATTCACGAAGTTCGGGAGGAAATTGATATCATCGATCGAGAAGTGATCGATGCTTTGAGCAAGAGATTTCAATACGTCATCGCGGCAGCAAGGTTCAAAACGAGTGAAGCTAGCGTTCGATCGTCGGATCGCTTTCAGGCTATGTTACAGCAGCGGCGCGAGTGGGCTAAAGAATCGGGTTTGAATCCTGATGTGGTGGAAAATATTTACCGGGATTTGGTAAATTATTATATTGAGGAAGAGTTAAAACATTACAAATCTGAGTAAGTTTTCGCTACATTCAAATCTAGGACTATAGGAAAGTGAGTCCGCGCGGGCGGATTGTTAGCAATATTTATTAAGTGATTTGGTGATATGAAAATTGCGATCGCACAACTCAATCCTACTATTGGTGATATCTTGGGCAACTCCAACCTAATTCTGGAGGCTGCGAAAAAAGCTGAGGTTGAGGGCGCAAACTTATTGCTAACACCGGAACTTTCCCTGATCGGTTATCCGCCGCGCGATTTGTTAATTAATCCGAGTTTCATTGCAGATGCAGGTGCACAGTTGCAGCAACTGGCGCAAGCTTTGCCACGAAAGTTGGCAGTTATAGTAGGCACAGCCTTACCTAATGCTAAGGCTGTTAAATTCGGTGGAAAATCATTGTTTAATAGCGCTGTTTTGTTGCAAAATGGCGTTGTCAAACAAGTTTTTCATAAACGCTTGTTGCCTACTTATGATGTATTTGATGAAGATAGATATTTTGAACCTGGAGAAAACAGCAATTACTTTTCTATTGGCGAAGTCAAAATTGGCGTGACAATTTGTGAAGATTTGTGGAACAATGAAGAGTTTTGGGGTAAACGCAGTTACGCGGGCGATCCTGTTTCCGATCTGGCAAAATTGGGCGTAGATTTAGTGGTGAATTTGTCGGCATCGCCTTACTGTGCGGGCAAGCGGGGAGTGCGAACGGCGATGTTGCAGCACAGCGTCATCCGCTGCGCGATACCGATTATTTACGCTAATCAGGTAGGGGGAAATGACGATATTATTTTTGACGGCAGCAGTTTTGCTGTGAATCGAAAGGGTGATTTGATTCAGGTATTAGCTTCTTTTGAAACGGATTTTGCGGTGCTGGAATATGACGCAGCTAAACAAGATTTAGTTGGCAGCCATCAGCAAAATGCAGCAGGAAGTGAGGCGGCGCCGTTGAGTTTTCATCCGGCAGAAGGAGATGCCGAAATTTGGGCTGCTTTGGTTTTGGGAGTACGAGATTATGTTCGCAAGTGCGGTTTTTCTAAGGTTGTACTCGGTTTGAGTGGGGGGATAGATTCGGCTTTGGTGGCGGCGATCGCCAGTTGCGCGATCGGGCCCGAAAATGTTCTAGGGGTGTTGATGCCTTCTCCTTATAGTTCGGATCATTCGGTTAATGATGCTTTGGAATTAGCCAGAAATCTGGGTATCGCGATCGAACTATTGCCGATCGGCGATTTGATGAAAACTTACGATCGCACTCTCGCCAATTTGTTTGTCAACACAACTTTCGGGATTGCTGAGGAAAATATTCAATCGCGGATTCGAGGCAATCTGTTGATGGCAATTTCTAATAAGTTCGGACATTTGCTGCTATCGACTGGCAATAAGTCGGAAATGGCGGTGGGTTACTGCACTCTCTACGGCGATATGAATGGGGGATTGGCGGTGATTTCTGATGTGCCGAAAACTCGCGTGTATTCGCTTTGTAGGTGGCTGAATTCTGGGAGTGAGAAGATTAAAAATCAGGCTGACTTGGCAAAGGAAATTATTCCGGTTAATATTATTACTAAGCCGCCTAGTGCTGAACTGAAACCGGGACAAGTTGACCAAGATTCTTTGCCGGATTACGATGTTTTGGATGACATCTTGCAGCGGTTGATAGAAAATCACGAATCGGTCCAACAAATTGTCGCTGCAGGACACGATGAAGCCGTGGTTAAACGTGTAGTAAAATTAGTGAGGCAAGCGGAGTTTAAACGGCGGCAAGCAGCCCCTGGTTTGAAAATTAGCGATCGAGCTTTTGGTACCGGTTGGCGGATGCCGATCGCCAAATCTTCATTCTATTAAACGCATCATTAAACGCAAAATGGTTAACATCGACGGTAGTTTCGGCTTCGATTTTCTCCTGGGAACTCTCAGCAACGATACGATTAGAGGATTTGCGGGTAATGATACTATTCAAGGTTTGGGGGGAAATGACCGAATTTTTGGCGCTCGGGAAAATGATTTGCTGGCCGGAAATGAAGGCGCTGATACGCTGTCTGGCGGTCAGGGAAGCGATACAATCTATGGAGGACAAGACTCCGATTGGATATTTTGCGATCGGGGTAACGATTTGCTAATAGGCGGCGAAGGCGGGGATATCTTGACCGGAGGCGCGGGGGAGGATTTATTTGTAATGGAAAAAACCGCCCCATCTACTATTACTGAAGCCGATACAATTACTGATTTTGGCAACGGCAATGATAAAATTGTCTTGACAGAAGGCATGAAGTTTAGCGATTTAGAGCTTTCGGTTGCCGACAACCAAACTATTATGAAAGATAAAAATTCGGGCAAATATTTAGGAGTTGTTTCGGGAAATTCTAATCTGACTGAATCCAACTTTATTTCGCTGTTTGGCCAACTAGATAGGGGTCAGCTTTTGCCAATTTCGGTTAACACGATTATAGCCGATCGCGCGATCGGACTGGAAGTGGCGCAAACTCCTCAAGAGCAAGCCACAGGTTTAATGTTTCGGACAGAATTACCGGATGACAGGGGAATGTTTTTCCCGATAGAACCCGCGCGAAACGTGCGTTTTTGGATGAAAAACGTGTTGATTGAGCTGGATATGGTTTTTCTGCGGGAAGGCGTAGTGCAGGCGATAATTCCTAACGTACCGCCGTGTTTGAGCGAAATCTGCCCCAACTACGGCCCGGATGTTCCAGTTGACGGAGTGATCGAACTAAGAGGCGGAAGGGCGGCCCAATTGGGACTCAAAGTTGGCGATCGGATTCCCAATTTACCCTAAAAGGTATATGATTTTATCGCAGCCTTAAACATTTGTGCATCCAATGAATCCTATTGAATTAAAAATAATTCCTCATCAAACTCAAGACGGTTTAGCTTACCAACATTTGCGATTGCGTATTACAACTCAAGACGGTATCATCACGCCAAATGATTTACAAGGTTTGAAACTTCCTCAAGACGTTCAATTGAGCCAAGGAATTGTCATTGAAGGTAGAGGAGCAATTTGGCTGTACGGGTATTTAGTACACGAATGTCATCCTGCGGCTTGGGTTGGATGTTACGATCCGCGATTAGAAGGTGCCGTGGTAGTAGCGACGCACAAGCACGAGGTATCAGTTGGACAGGTATTAAAATTGAGTTTACCGAGCGATTAAAACTCTCCTGAGTTTGAGGTGATAATAAATAAAAATAAAACTTGCTTTGGTGGGGGCATTTTACCTGGGTTAGCGACACGCTAACTACTGTTTTTACCACAAATCCAGGAGAGTCGCGATTAAATTAGAGCGTGTTGAGTGAATGGTCCGAACTATTGTGCACCAGAATATCCAGCTATGAATGCCGCTCCAGAAAAGCAAGTCTTGAACAGGCAGGATGCCTGTGCCACAATAATATAATTTTTGGAGAAGTCTATTCAGAAACATTAGTCGATCGCCCTACAAGCGCGCGAATCTGTTTTGTCAGAAGCTTCGGGCGATCGAACACTCGTCAATTTATCAAACTTGCACTTTTAATGCGAGGACTTATGACCATTAATCGCGTTTCTGTAGACTCAGCAGGCGATCAGGCGATCCGCTTATCAGTCGGCTCCTCCATCTCCGCCGACGGCCGGTTGGTCGCGTTTGCATATGGCACCAGCCTCGTACCGGCGGACGCTAGCGGTAGCGGCGACATCTTCGTGCGCGACTTATCAACCAATACCACCACCCCCGTCTCTGTTGACTCAGCAGGTAATCGGGCGATCGGTGTGGGGTTCTTCCCAAGTTCCTTATCTCCCTCCATCTCAGCCGACGGGAGGTTTGTGGCGTTTGAATCT
>NZ_JAUBSD010000091.1:0-30734 GCF_036704575.1 Microcoleus sp. K5-D4 | reverse complement strand
TACTTAAACGGCTTAATTGGTAAATCACGAAAAGCTGCTTAAGTATTTTTACTCATCACAAAAGTGACACGCTCCCGGCAGACGGCAGACAGGCAACAGATTGAAGCAAAAGGATAAGAAATAAGTTCGCCATGTCCTACTCCTACTCGATGCAGGGTTTATCAGTAAGCCCTATTGACCTGACTGGGTTGTAGCCCAACATTCGGTAATAGAACCCCTGCTGGGTAAGGAGTTCGGCGTGAGTGCCAGACTCCTTAATCTCGCCCTCTTGCATCACAAAAATCAGATCGCAGTCTACAGCAGTTTCGAGTCGGTGCGTGACCAAGATAATGGTTCTTTTGCGACGTAGACGTTGCAGAGTCTCTAGTACCCACTGCTCGTGCTTCAAATCCAGCGCATTTGTGGGTTCGTCGAGGATCAGTATGGGAGCCTTAGTGACGATCGCCCGCGCAATAGCTAGCCGCTGTCGCTGTCCGCCCGATAGGTTCTGACCGCCCTCAGCGATTAAAGTATCATACTGCTCCGGCAAGGTTTCGATGAACTCGGCGGCCCCAGATTCAACTGCCGCCTCCCGAATATCGGAGAGCAGAGCGTCCGGGCGGCCGTAGGCGATATTCTCTGCGATCGTTCCGGGGAAAAGTGGGCTGCCTTGCGAGACGAGCGCCATGTGTTTGCGGACATCGGCAATTTTAAGGGTGCGGAGGTCAAAGCCGTCGAGGAGGACGCTGCCCGATGTCGGGTCGTAGAAGCGCGGCAAAAGATTGAGCAGCGTACTCTTTCCCGTCCCGCTAGGGCCCAAAAACGCCACCATCTGACCCGGCTCGATACTAGCACTGATGTTCCGCAAGACGGGTTGCCCAGAGTTGTACTCGAAGCTCACGTCGGCAAGTGCTAGTGTGCGGGGATAAACGGGAAGCGATCGCGCATCAGGCTCATCTTTTATGGCAGGCGGCTCGTCAATAACACTAAAGACGCGATCGCATGAAGCTACAAATGTCTGGATCTTAGTAGTGAACCCCAACACCCAACCTATCGGGTCCCAGAACTGCCCCAGGTACGCCATGAATACGAGCAAATCGCCGATGCTCACGCCGTTCGGCACCGGACGCAAGAACTGGTCGCGATAAACTAAGTATCCGCCGTAGCCTAAGATTACCCCGCTTCCCAAGGCGAAGACTACCTGAACCGCTAGCGGATAGAGGTTCTCTTGCCAATTGAGTCGCATGGATGCCTTGACACTGCGTTCGACCGCCTGCCCGAAGCGCCGCGACTCGGTTGCTTCTCGACCGAAGGATTGGATTAGCCCGATCGACTCTATAGCTTGCTGCATGGTTGAGGTCATCACCGCATCGGTCTGCTTCGACTCCAGGGCTCGACTTCTAATCCTTCCCTCGAAGTACCAATTCGCCAGTATTAGAAGCGGAGTGAACGAAAGCGCAAACACGGTGAGAAGGACGTGGCGCGACAGCATGATCCAGATCATCGCCGTCAGCGTCACCGATGCGGCGGTGGAACCGATGAGCGTATCGATCACCCCCCAGGGGCCGAGGCTGTCGTAGCTCAACCGATAGATTGCGTCACCCTGCGATCGGGAGCCGTGCCAGCCGAGACTCAGCGCCTGCATTTTGTCGTAGAGTTCGGTACGAACGCGCAAGGTTCCGTTGTACTGGATGCGGTAGTTCAACATCCTACGGAGCATAAAAACGGTCTCGCTCAGGATTCTAATAATCATCGCGACGAATGCCATTCCGAAAATTCGGTTCAGTGTGCTTTCACCGAACGGGGCAAGAAACAGCGTATGAATCCAGTTGGACTTTGGAGTTGGTGACAAAACCGTATCGACTAGAATCGCTATCGGCCAGGCGTTGAGAAGGTTGAAAAGCACCGATGCTCCGATCAAAAGCAAGAGCGTGACGATCAGCCATAAGTCTTTGCGGAAGTAGGAAATAGAGCGCAGGACGATCCGCACCAACCAATGTTGGTTAATTAACGGCATCACCATTTTTGGTGAATTCTTCTGGCTCTTTAAACGTGCTTTGAATGGAAAATTCATGGATGTGCTGAATGCCTCTAAGTAAGACAATGCACCAATTAGCAAGTTTCACCCCAGTCAGAGAAGCTAGAAATTAACTTTGGGTTTTAACCCCTGTTGTCAAACAGGGCAGATGGAATGTGAGATTATTGACTGGTGCAAGATGTAAGTATAGTTTCGTTGTTTAAGCGTAGCTAGATAGAAAGCGAAAGCGCGCATACTTCCTGGTGTGATGCGTCAGCGTTGCTTTGCCGAAAACGGTCGCAAAGTTGAGATTTTCTCAACTGTTCTAGCGGAACTTCCCCCCTGTGGTCGATCGCATCCAAGCAAAAACCCCATCAGTCAGGCAATAGGGCTAACGCCCTCGCCCAATAGATAACTACAATATTAGGAAACCTTCAGTAAATCCAAAGCTCTCTGTTGCAAAGGAGCCGGCATCGTCAGCTTGTCGAAACTAACTGAAACCAGACGCAATTTAGGCTATACTCGATTTTGAGCGATTGTCGATAAATTTGTTATTAACGTCCGAAAAATGTAAAGTGGAAAACTCTCAGAAGTACATTTTGTTGAAGCTTTCCGTTTTGCGGGAGTGGATGACTTAACTGGAACAAGCACTGACCCTGAATCAGAAGCATTCAACCACTCCTCATCCTCGAACAACGACGGACGGTAATCGTTGACACATATGCTCTTCTAAGTAATAAGCTAACACACATAAAAACAGGTGTGCAAGTACCACCATTCGTTGTATCGTTCGCAACAACACCCACAGCATCACTAATAGGGGAAACACTACCCACACAACCAACACAGGAAACTGCATTGCCAACTGCAACACCACCGGGGCCGGAAGCATTAGCATCAGAACCAGTTTCCATTCAATCAAAGGAGCCTAGCCTGATGAGCAAGCTGCAAGCAGTGGATAAAGAAGCGACAATTAGGTTTACGGTGGATATGTCCGTCGGGAGAATACCGTAAACTGTCGATATTGGCAGCCAGGAGGGGGCGCAAGAAAGTTGACTAGAGTGCGGGTGGTTAGTGCCAAAGATGTAATGATAGGAAAGTAGAGTTTCTTGTTGGTGTTTTCTAATCCTGCCTGCTTGCCCAACCTGTACGTCATGCCAAACGGTCAAAAATGGTCGCATCCACAACGGTAAACAACGGTTTAAATGCCATGAATGTGGGCGACAGTTGGCCGGGAGCATCCGCAGAAAAAAGTAATTGATTCAGCTTGCGCGTGAACTGATTGATATATTGTTGCTAGAACGGATTTCCCTAGCTGGAATTGCTCGTGCCACGCAGGTATCTGAGCAGTGGTTGCTTTCGCTACGTCAATCAGAAATATGCCCTGGTGTCTGGCAAAGTTCAGGTGGCACAAAAAAAAAGGGGAGACCTTATCCTTTTCTAAGTCCTGGGAAAATCACATTAGTGCCATTTGGTATTTCATTCATCACTACAACACATCATTACTTGTTTACCACTACCTAAAAAACAATGATTAAAATCTTACACCTTTCAGACATTCACATGGGCAGCGGCTTTTCCCACGGGCGAATTAATCCAGAAACTGGTTTAAATACGCGGCTGGAAGACTTCGCGGCGACGCTGAGCAAATGTATGGACAGAGCAATTTCTGAACCCGTAGATTTAGTCATATTCGGCGGCGATGCTTTCCCGGATTCGACGCCTCCACCGTTTGTTAAAGAGGCTTTTGCTTGCCAATTCAGCCGTTTGGTAGACGCGCAAATTCCAACGGTTTTGCTAGTAGGAAATCACGACCAACATTCTCAGGGACAAGGCGGCGCGAGTTTGGGGATATATCGGACTTTGGGGATACCTAAGTTTATTGTAGGCGATCGCCTGGACACTCACCTCATTCAAACCCGCAGCGGACCCGTACAGGTGGTAACATTACCTTGGTTGACTCGATCGACCTTAATGACACGTGCCGAGACTGAAAACCTTTCTATGGGCGATGTTAACCAATTATTAACCGAAAAACTGACGATCGCAATGGAAGGCGAAATCCGCCGCCTCAATCCCGACATACCAACCGTACTTTTAGCGCACTTAATGGCAGATAAAGCCAGTCTGGGCGCCGAACGTTTTTTAGCAGTTGGTAAAGGTTTTAACATTCCTGTTTCCATGCTAACTCGCCCTTGTTTTGATTATGTTGCTCTCGGTCACGTACACAAACATCAAAATCTCAATGCTTCCAACAATCCGCCCGTCATTTATCCGGGAAGTATCGAACGAGTTGATTTTAGCGAAGAGAAAGAAGATAAAGGTTTTGTGTTAGTTAATTTGGAACGGGGAAAAGCTGAGTGGGAATTTTGCACTTTGCCAGTGCGGGTGTTTCAGACTATTAAAGTAAATGTTTCCGAATCTGAAAACCCGCAAGCCGAGTTAGTTAAAGCTATTGGCAAGAAGGAAATTAAAGACGCAGTAGTTAGATTAATTTACCAATTGCGATCGGAACAATTAGATTTAATCGACAACGGAGAATTGCACACACTTCTGGGCGAAGCGCACAGCTACACAATCCAGCCGGAATTAGTCAGTCAGTTAGCAAGGCCGCGGTTGCCAGAATTGAATGCTAATAATAGTATAGAACCCTTAGAAGCTTTGAAAACTTATCTCGCAAGTCGCGACGATTTGAAAGATGTTGCGGAGAGTATGTTAGAGGCGGCACAGGGTTTATTGGGCGGCGCGGAGGAAGTTTTGGTTGAATTTTAGTCAAGAATCGCCCATCTAATTACAAAATGATTTTGCTGCCCAATATTGTAGGGTGGGCATCCTGCCCGCCCTAAATATACTATTTAACTCCCAAAAATCTCACCCACCGCCAACCGAGTTCCATTCGCAAAATCCACCCCAGACTGCACCTTTTTCCCCGCCAACTGCACCTCCCGCAACAATAATAAACCATCACCCGTTTGCACGATCGCCCCCAACCCCTTCACAACCTTAACAACTTCCCCATTCGCGCCCGACAACTGATCCAAAACAGGCCATTCGCGTTCCAAAACTCTCAAATCCGCTGGCATTTGCAGCCAATATTCCGGCCCGACGGGCACAGTAGCTATCACCTTCAGAGAATTGCCGCGAAAAGTCGTCGTGCAATCCGGGAAAAAGCCCCTAATTTGATTGTGAAGGGCGATCGCACTTTTCGACCAATCCAGCACATAATCCGCACTCTTAATCATCGGCGCATAAGTCGCCTCAGCATCATTTTGAACAACAACTTCAATTTGGTCGTCCCTCAATTTCACCAAAGTTTCTATCAACAAATCTGCCCCAACTTCCGCCAACCTATCCGCCAAAGAATCAGCATTATCCAACAGTGAAATGCCAGCAAAAGCCTTCAATAGCATCGCCCCAGTATCCATCCCAGCATCCATCAGCATAGTAGTAATTCCTGTTGTCTTTTCCCCGTCAAAAAGACAGCGTTGAATCGGTGCTGCACCGCGATACTTCGGCAAAATTGAACCGTGAACGTTAACGCAAGCCAAACTAGGAATATCCAGAATTTCTTGAGAAAGAATTTGGCCATAAGCCACCACCACAAACACATCCGCCTCCGCTTCCCGCAATTTGGCAATTGTTTCCGCATCCTTCTTAATTCGGCGCGGCTGCCAAACCGGGAGACTATGATTTAAAGCCACATCTTTTACAGGTGAAGGCATTAATTGATTCCCTCTTCCCCGGCGTTTGTCCGGCTGAGTCACCACACCCACCACCTCAAATTCTGGGTGACTCAGCAAACTGGATAAAGTAGGAACAGCAAAATCGGGAGTGCCAAAAAAGACAATTTTCATAGATTGTTCGTTATTAGTAAGTAGTCGTCAGTCATTACTCATTAGTCATCAAGTAGGTAATGGCAAAAAACCCTAGTATATTATAGAGACTATTCCGCGCGTAGCAGCTATGATACAAGCTAGTTTATGAGTGTTTTCACCATCCGACTCATGTAAGGTTTATTTGTCAGCTCAAATAATGGTAGTTTGCTCCTAGATTATACACTTCGACAAGAGTTCCGAGTAGTGCGATCAGCTAAAAAAATCTCGATTGATACTCAGGTGCAGCCCGACTCGAACGCTCAAAAGCAATGGGTTTAATAGACGCAACAACATTTGCATCCATTCTTCCCAAGTTAACTATAACTGTTCTACACTAAGAATTATCATCTAATCTACCTTGGTCATTGCTAATCTCAATCCTATCATATCTCCTCGAACATGGAAAAACAGTCAAATCTCCTGCTTAAACTCAGCCGCAGCTTATTTGCCGACACCGCCGAACAAGAAAAGTTTATTCATGCCATCACCAATCCCCACGCCTTTAATCCTGCTATCTTGTGCGTGCAACCAAAACCACCAAAAAACCCATTTGATCTCGAAAGTCCCGTTTTTTGGCAACCGCACTTTGTAGATAGACTAGCCTTAGAATACCAACCGGGAAAACATTCCTTACATCAAGCCGGACATTACTACTGTCTCGACTTTTTCTCAATCTTCGCCGCCTCCACATTGTTAACAATATCCCAGTCAATAAAACTAATTTTAGATATGTGCGCGCCCCCCGGAGGAAAAAGTATATTTGCCTGGAAAACCTTAAAGCTAGAATTTCTGTTGTGCAACGAAGCCATAGCCAAACGCATGGGAAGGCTGAACTCTAATTTAAGACGCTGCCAAATTAACTCATCCGCCGCCACCAATGCCGATTCAAAAATACTTGCCGAAAAGATGCCATAAACGGCTAATTTAGTAATAGTAGATGCTCCTTGTACTGGTCAATCACTCTTAGCAAAAGGAGACAAAGCACCCGGCTACTTTCATCATGTCACCATCAATAGCAATGCCAACCGCCAAAAAAGAATTTTCGCCAATTCTGCTAAAATTGTAGCGCCCCAAGGTTATCTTGTATACATGACCTGCACTTATTCAACCGCAGAAAATGAACAAGTCAGCGAATGGCTGTCAACCTAATTCCCCGAATTTGGGCCAGTCACTGTTCCTCTTTTAGAAAAATATCGATCGCACCTGACCGAAATTCCTTGCTATCGGATGTTGCCGCAAGATAGACTAGGAGCAGGAGCTTTCACAGTTTTGTTTCAAAACACCTCGGATGGAGAGAGAAATCAGCTACCAGCAGATTTTCTAGATTTAGCTCGTTTTACCAACATCTAACTATCCGCGTCCATCCCCGTTCATCTGCGGTTAAAAAAATCTTCTTCCCTGAATCTAACTAAAAAATGATATTATCCAAATTATCCGAAGCAATTAAAAGACCACTCAAACTAGCGATCGGCATTTTAATTACCTTAAATCTGCTAATATTAAGCGGCTGTCAAAACAGCACAACCCCAGCCTCAAAAAACGGCGAACCGATCGAACTCACACTGTGGCACGGCATCAATCCTCCACCAAATCGCGACGTATTTCAAACCCTCACAAACCAATTCAATAAAACGCATCCCAACATCCAGATCAAACCAGTTTACATCGGTCAGCCCGACCAACAACTGCCAAAAATACTAACAGCAATAGTTGGAAACGCACCGCCGGATTTGCTGTGGAATGCTGCCACAATTTCAGGAAAACTAGCAGAACTAAACGCAATTGAACCCTTAGAAAAGTGGCTAGACAAATCGCCCCGGAAAGCCGAAATCTACCCGGCACTCTTCGAGTCAATGGAACTCGGCGGACACACTTGGTCAGTTCCCCTAGCGACAAACAACGTCGCCATCTTTTACCGTCCCAGCTTATTTGCAGCAGCAGGAATCAAAGAAGTGCCGAAGAATTGGGCGCAATTAAAGCAAACAGCCCGATCGCTCACGCAAGACACCAACGGAGACGGCCGCACAGACCAACACGGCATAGTGCTCCCCCTAGGCAAGGGAGAATGGACAGTATTTACCTGGCTGCCATTCATGTTCAGCGCAGGCGGCGAACTCAAAGGCGACATACCTCAAAGTCCTGTACCCCAAATAGATAATCCCGGTTCTCACGCCGCCTTAGAATTGTGGAGCGACTTGTTAAAAGAAGGTTCAGCAATATTGTCAGCACCCGAACGCGGTTACGAACTCGACAACTTCATCGCCGGCAAAGTCGCCATGCAAATCACCGGGCCGTGGACGCTAGCACAGTTGCAGCAAAGCGCGATCGACTACGGAGCAATGCCTTTACCGATCCTCAAACGCCCTGCCGCCGTCGTAGGGGGTGAAAACCTATTTTTAATGAAAACTTCGCCAGAACGAGAGCGAGCAGCCCTAGTATTCTTAGAATACGTTATAGGTGAAGAATTCCAAACAGCATGGGCATTAGGAACAGGTTATTTACCCATTAACTTAAAATCGAGACAGAGCCAAGCTTATCAAAGCTTTGTGGAAAAAAACCCTGTTTTGCGAGTATTTTTAGAACAAATGAACTCAGCCAGAGCGCGACCCATTATATCAGGTTACTCCCGCCTATCAGAAAACCTCGGTCGCGCCATAGAGGCAACCCTTCTGGGCCACAACCCCCAAGACGCTCTTAAAGAATCTCAAGAGCGTTTGACACTAACCTTAGATATTGCAACAGCCAAAGAGAAATAGACAATAAAAAATATTTTTTGTTGTCTGTAAATTATCCGCTTTCACTGTATTCGAGCGAAAGACTGAAAGCCTCGATTGATGGGTTAAAAATCTAGTGAAAATCACTACCGCCTGCACTTCTAATCAGAAACCGTGTTGCTTGCGCCAAACAGACGTAAAAACAGAGATTTTACGTCGCTCTTATTTGTATTTTAGGTATGGTAGGTATTATCGATCGTGATGCAAGATGTTAGGGTGAATAGAGTTACGATCGCCAGACACAAAAAGACACCCGCTGTCGCTCGGTAAGAAATTTTTAACAAAAACCAAAAATTTACAAACCAATTGCTTAGCCATTAGAGATATATTTACAAAAAAGCGATACTCCCGAAATTCATGGGCAGATTTGATGGAACAAAAAAACCGCTCCCTCAACGGCACCACAAAAAGTTAGCTCAAAAGCTTCTCCCACTACCTACCACCCATGACCTACCATCACCTAATAGAAACATTTTCTCTACCCCGTGCCTGTCCCGTGCCACCTACTGAGATCCCAACAACCGTCCACCTTTTCCCCAAACGACCATGCAGACAAAGTTCCTTAATGCAATCAAAGGACATTCCTGGCGGTACTTCCTCGCAGTAGGCGCGATCGCCCTGGTCTACTATTGGGCGTCCCAATTCGCCATTTCCACCCTCACCCTCAGTTCAGAAATTTACCCGATGTGGCCAGCCGCAGGAATTGCCCAAGTCGCCCTGCTGCTGTTTGGGCGACAACTGTGGCCGGGAATCGCGATCGGAGGCTTCCTGTTCAGCATGAGCGTACCGTCGGCGAATATCGGCACGGCATTGATCTCGGCAGGCGCCAGGACCCTGCAAGCGTGGACGGGAACTTATCTACTCCAGGGCATTAACTTTAGCGCCAGGCTCGATCGGCTCAAAGACGTTTTAGGAATAGTCGGACTAGCAGCCTTGGGATCTACCCTGATCAACTCCACCATCGGCAGCATCGTCGTATGCCTGACCGGTTTATCTAGCTGGAGCAATTTTGGCACGATTTGGGGGACTTGGTGGGTGGGAGACGCTATGGGAATTGTGCTCGTTGCCCCGCTGCTACTGACGTGGCAACAATTGCCCAAAGTCCCCACCCATCGTAAACAGATAGCTGAACGAGCGATTTGGCTGCTGCTGCTACTAGCACTCGGCTGGCTCGTCTTCTGCTCCCGCACCCGCGCCGCCTACGCCCGCTATCCCCTCGAATACTTACCATTTCCGCTCGTAGTTTGGGCTGCCTTTCGATTCGGTCAGCGCTACACGGCCCTCTCCAACCTCATCCTCTGCGGCTTCGCCATCTGGGGTATCGCCCGAGGCAGCGGCCCCTTCCTCAAACACGCCAGCAGTATCCCCCAAGCACTGTTATCCCTGCAAGCCTTCATCGCCGTCATCGCCGTCACCGGCTTAGTCTTAGCTGCCACCGTCGCCGAACGTCACCAAGCAGAAGCCTCCCTGCGCGCCAGCGAAGCCAGCCTCGCTAACGCCCAACGCATCGCCCAGCTAGGCAACTGGGACTTAGACCGCAACGCCCAGCAATTGCGGTGGTCAGAGGAAATTTACCGCATTCTGGGAGAGCAACCGGGAACTTTTGAACCCAGCCTGGAAGCCTTCTTGGAATACGTACACCCTGAAGACAGAGAATTAGTCAAAACCTCGATCGAAGCCGCTTTATTTCAGCAACAGCCTTACAGCATCGACTACAGGCTCATACTCCCCGACGGCAGCAACCGCACAGTCTACGAACAAGCCGCCGTCACCTCCCTCTACATCACCAGCACCGTCCAAGACATCACAGACAGAAAGCAAGCCGAAGCCGCCCTGCGTTCTTCAGAAGAAAGATTTTCCAAGGCCTTTCACGCCTCCCCAGTCGGCATCAGCATCTGCACCCTCACAGACGGATGCTTCCTTGATGCCAACGAAAGCTTTTTGCGCTCATTAGGCTGGCTGCGGCACGAATTTATCGGCCGCACTCCCAGCGACTTAGGAATGTTTGTCAATTCAGAAGACGGTGGGAGGCTCGCCCAGATTTTACAATCACAAAATTCGATCAGCAACCAAGAAATCAAAATTCGCACCAAAGCCGGCGAAGTGCGCGACTGGCTGATGTCAGTAGAACTCATCCACCTCGGCAGCACTCAGTGCGTTTTAATCATGACCACCGACATCACCGAACGCTTGCGTTCCGAAGAATTCCGCCGGGCCGCATTAGCCGCCGAAGCTGCAAATAGATCCAAAAGCATTTTTCTCGCCAACATGAGTCACGAACTCAGAACCCCCCTCAACGCCATCATCGGCTACAGCGAGCTCCTGCAAGAAGACGCCCGAGACCTTGGTGCCGAAGAGTTCATCGACGACCTCCAGAGAATTAACAAGGCTGGCCAGCACCTACTCACACTGATTAGAGATATTCTCGACTTGACCAAAATTGAAGCAGGCCACATCGACTTCCACCTTGAAACCTTCACCATTTCAACTCTGGTTGAGGAAGTAGTTGCCACGATCGCCCCAATGGCACAAAAAAATAGCAATATCCTAGAAATACAATGCCCCGAGGATATTGGATCGATGCACACCGACAAAACTAAACTCCGGCAGTCTGTGCTCAACCTCCTCAGCAATGCCGCGAAATTTACTTGCTCCGGCGCAATTACCTTCGCCATTACCCGATCCGTCGAAACCCCCGCCGACGCTGCAAACAAAGGCAAAAAACTGGGAGCGTATAGAGGAGGTGGCCAAGCTGAAAATAGCTTGTCTCTGTTATCTTCCGCTCAAGATTGGATCATTTTTACGGTCAAAGATACCGGTATTGGCATGAGTCCCGAACAGTTAGCCAGAATCTTTGAGCCTTTCACCCAAGCAGATTCCTCAACTACTAAGAAGTACGGTGGCACTGGTTTGGGGCTGACGATTACTAAGAAATTCTGCGAAATGATGGGAGGAGACATTACTGCATTAAGCGAGTTGGATAAAGGTTCTACTTTTACCATTCGGCTGCCAGCTATTTTCACAGACCTTTCGATCTCAACCGAAAAGTCTGACGACTAATATTTTTTTGACAGTTATTTTTTTCGATGCCTGCAACTTTTGTTTACCTCTGCAATTGGCTGATTATTTCGCTAGCAGATCTGCAGAATTTGCACATAATTCCTCACATTATAAACTTAGTTTTTTAGAAGTTTTTTTAAAATCTAGTAATTTTATGTTATTCGTAATAATTTTACCCACCCCAACCCTCGCCGCATCCTTCTGAGGGGATAATAAATTCCCAAATAATTTAGAATTGCTATAGAGGTAGAAGATTAGGGCGGGTTAGATCACCATAATTAATTTATGAGTAAATAGGAAAAGTGCTGAAATCGTTTCCGCTGGCATGGGAATAATAAATTTTCCTGTCCAGTACCCGCGCCCGCGATCTTTTTTTAGTGGCAACCTAGTTTTTGAGGCTAAGTTCACTTGATTAATATTCCGAACAGTTTTTCTATAGCCCAATGGCTTATTATCGCTTGACATTGATTGACTGTGGATAATTCAATCAATGTCATCTCCACCCTAATCTTGAATTTAATTAGACTTTTTTATGAGCCTTGCCCTGTAAAGCTTGTAGTATCGTTACCCAAACTTTCCTGAGTATTGACTTGATAAGATGATATTATTATTTTTGAGCGTGCTGCCGACATTCAGAGGATTGGTTAGTTGACCAACCTTAAAAGTTCGGAGAATTTATAATTAGCGCAGTTTGAAAGATTTTGGAGAGGAGACACGATCCCTCGGCTTCTCAATAAAACCTGTGATAGACTTCGATCCCGTACTTGTCCCCTAACGGTATACCTACGTATATATACTATTAATTAAAAAGATATACTGTAGAAAGTTGCTTACAAAGCGCCAGAAAATATGCACCCCCACCTCCAGCGCCAACTCGAACAGCTCGGTTTAGTCGGCGAGTCTCCCCCTCCCACTGCTGAGCAGTGGCAGCTTTTATTAGAGCAGGTAAGTTGTAGCTATGAGCGAGTTCAGAGTCAGCAAGAACTTCAGCAGGAAGATTGTTTTAACTTGGAGACGGTGGCATTAAAGGATTTAACTGACTCGCCCCAGTCCCCTCAAGACTCTCCAACAGCTTCAGAATTCGATCGACTGCGGGCGATTGTCAACAGTTTGGGGGCGGGATTGTGTATCCTTGACGCGAAGGGCTGTGTAATCTCGGTGAATGCAGAGACAGAACGCTTGCTGGGGTGGCGAGAATCGGAACTTGCAGGCGTTTCTCTGCTAGAGCGCATCGGGAAGCAAAATAAAGGCAACAAATCCCAAGTTTTGACGGCTCCGAAACAGTCGCCCAGCAAGAGTGAAGATGGGACGATCGCACCTACACTAGATTTACAAGAGGCGATCGCTTCCAGTCAACCTTCCAGCAATTGGGACGACGAGTTTTTGTGTCGCGACGGCAATATTTTACCCGTTTCCTATTTTTTCCATCCCGCAGTTGAGGGCAGCGAAATATCAGTCTTGGTGTTTTTTGACATTAGAGAACACAAGCAATCGCTCTCGATACTGCAAGCAGTTCTAAAATCTACAGATGCAGGAATTCTGGCCGTTGACAGAAACGGCAATATATGTAATTATAATCAGAAATTTCTAGAGATGTGGGGTTTGTCCGCCAGCCAAGGAAAGTTGAGCCGATCGACCTTCGGGACACTCACAAACACGCTCAAAACAGGATTCCCCTTCGACAGGGAACAATTAAAATACCCGCAAAGATTTCTCGAAAACGTGATCAAAGTGTCGGCAGATTCAGATACTCAAATCAGCGAATTATTAGAATTTAAAGACGGAAAAATTCTTGAATTAAATTCGTTGCCATCAAAAGTCGGAGCGAAAACAGTCGGTAGAGTCTGGAGCTTTCGAGACATTACCGAACTCACAAAACTAGAACAATCTTTGCAGTATCGAATAGAATTCGCTCAGTTGATTGCCCGTTTGTCAACCAATTTCATCACCCAGCCCTTATCAGAAATAGACAAAGGCATCGCTCAAACCCTGGAAGCTATAGCCACCTTGAGCGGGTTTGACCGCAGTTACATCTACCTGTTATCAGAAGACAAAACCCGCGCCGACAAAACCTACGAGTGGTGCGGCGAAAGCTTTCCTGCAGTCAAAGACAGCACCGACAAACAAATAGACATCGCACAAATCCCTTGGATCGCAGAAAAACTCGATCGCGCCGAATACCTCTATATTCCCGAAATCGGCGAACTCCCGCCCCCAGCCATAGCCGAAATTGGCTATTTTATCGGTCAAAATTCAGGCGAATTCCAGACAGACTCCCCATCCCAAACAGTCAATCAAACAGCAACCGCCTTAATACCTTCGAGTGACGCTTCCCTAAATAATCTAGAATTAAAAGAACAGCTAAAAAATATTCAATCGCTGATAATTATTCCCCTAATTTGTAGTAAAAAGCTAGTAGGATTTCTCGGATTCGATGCCTTAAACCAAACAGCAAGTCTAGCAACCGAAATATCCACACAGCTAAAAATGGTAGGAGAAATGCTCGCCAATGTCCTAGAGCGCAAGCGAGCAGAAGCAGCTTTGAGACAATCCGAAACAAAATACCGCAGCATCTTTGAAAACGCAGTCGAAGGCATATTCCAGACAACGCCGACCGGGCACTACCTCAGCGGCAATAGCGCACTAGCCAGAATTTACGGCTACGAATCCTGTACCCAAATGCTCGCCGAACTCACCGATATCAACCGTCAATTTTACGTTAACCCCAATCGGCGCGCCGAGTTTATGGCCCAATTGCGCGCGCGCCACCAAGTGTCAAAATTTGAATCCCAAATATACCGCCGAGACGGTAGCACGATTTGGATTTCCGAAAACGCGCGCAGCATCTGCGACGAAAACGGCAGCGTTTTGTACTACGAAGGCACAGTCCAAGACATCACCGATCGC
The DNA here is from genome assembly GCF_036704575.1 of Microcoleus sp. K5-D4. NCBI lineage: Bacteria > Bacillati > Cyanobacteriota > Cyanophyceae > Oscillatoriales > Microcoleaceae > Microcoleus > Microcoleus sp. K5-D4. The sequence goes on along the minus strand of NZ_JAUBSD010000091.1, from coordinate 16,122 downwards.
AAACAGGCAGAATCCGCCATGCAGTTGGCCCTAGAAGCAGCAGAATCAGCCAACCGGGCAAAAAGCACATTTCTCGCCAACATGAGCCACGAACTTCGCACACCCCTCAACGCCATCATCGGCTACAGCGAAATGCTTCAAGAAGAAGCCGAAGAATTGGGCAGTTGCGAATCCGTCCCCGACCTCGAAAAAATCTGCAGCGCCGGCAAACACCTGCTGTCCCTGATTGACGACATCCTAGATATTTCTAAAATTGAAGCAGGCCGAATGGAGCTCTACTTAGAAAGCTTCGACATCCATACCTTAATTGAAAGTGCTGTTGCCACGGCCAGGCCACTGGTCGAGAAAAACGGTAATACCCTAGAAGTGTACTGTCCAGACAACCTCGACACCATGCACGCGGACATGACAAAAGTGCGGCAAGTGCTGCTTAACTTGCTCAGCAACGCTGCCAAGTTCACAAAAAACGGGAGAATTGCGATCGGAGTGGAAAGAATTAAAAATGAACAATTAAAAATGAAAAATCAAGAGGAATCTTCCCAAATTTTAATTTCCAACTCCGAATTTTTAAGTTTCCGCGTCGCCGACACCGGCATCGGCATGACACAAGAGCAATTGCAGCGAGTTTTTCAACCTTTCACCCAAGCTGATGCCTCGACTACCCGCGAGTACGGTGGCACCGGTTTGGGACTAGCAATCAGCCAGCGCTTCTGTCAGATGATGGGTGGCAGCATTGAGGTCAGCAGCACCTTGGGCGCAGGCACCACTTTCACCGTGCTCTTGCCCAGCGCCATCAAACAGCCGGAAATCCCCAACAAAGTCCACGACAGCACTAGCCCTCCGGACGCGCCCGCTGTCGGCACGGTGCTGGTAGTTGACGACGACCCGATATCGCGGGATTTGATCGAGCGCACCCTCAGTCGCCAAGGACTGCACGTAGAAGTCGCCGGCAGTGGCGAGCAAGCTCTCCGGCTCGCTAAGCAACTACGGCCAGACGCCATTACCCTGGACGTGATCATGCCCGGAATGGACGGCTGGGCGGTACTCTCAGCGCTGAAGGCCGATCCTGACCTTGCCGAAATTCCCGTAATCCTGCTATCCTTTGTGGGCAACAAAAGCCTCGGCTTTGCATTGGGTGCCTCGGACTACCTCACCAAACCAGTGGACGGCAAACGGCTGGCTGCCTTGTTGAACAAGTACCGACGCGACCAAGACGGCGTTGCAAGTAACAATTTGACCTGTCAGATTCTAATTGTGGAAGATGACGTTGCCACGCGCGAAATACTGCGATGCGTACTAGAAACACAAGGCTGGGCAGTAACGGAAGCTGACAGCGGACGCGCTGCTCTCGATCGACTAAAAGTTGCTCGCCCGCACCTGATATTACTGGATTTGATGTTGCCAGAAATGGATGGTTTTGAGTTGATCGGGGAAATTCGCAAATCGCATTCAGGAGATCCTATACCGATTGTTGTGATCACGGGGAAAAACTTGACACCGGCCGAAAGCCAGCAGCTAAACGGCTACGTCGAGCGGGTGCTACAAAAGGGAGTCTACAGTTGCGATAGTTTGTTGCGCGATGTTCGCTCTATAGTCAATGACAGGTTCGATCGCAGGTACGACTCGAAAGGCAAGGAGAACACCAATGGCTAAAATCCTGTTGGTCGAAGATAACGAAATGAACAGGGATATGCTTTCCAGGCGTCTGGCCCGCAAGGGACACGAGGTCTTTATTGCTGTTGACGGTGCTGAGGGAGTGTCGATGGCGCTCGCGAAAGTACCCGATTTGATTCTGATGGATATGAGTCTGCCGGTTCTCGACGGCTGGCAAGCAACGCAGCAAATTAAGGCGGCTCCTGAAACTAGCAGGATTCCGGTGATTGCGCTGACGGCTCACGCAATGGCGGGCGATCGTGAAAAGTGTCTTGCTGCAGGCTGCAATGACTATGACACTAAACCGGTCGAGTTTCCCCGACTTTTGGGTAAAATTGAAACTCTTCTGAAAGAGGCCCTGACATGAAAGGTGACGAGGGCAGCGTGCTGGTTGTTGACGACAATGAGGTAAACCGCGATTTGCTGGCCCGCCGACTTCAGCGTCAAGGCCATGTGGTGACTGTTGCTGAAGATGGTCTCCAAGCTCTGGAAATGTTGCGAAGCGTTCCTTTTGATTTGGTTCTTCTAGACATTATGATGCCGCAAATGAACGGCTATCAGGTGCTCGAAAGTCTGAAGGCGGACGACAATTTGCGCTACATCCCGGTGATTATGATTTCGGCGGTGGACGATATCGACAGTATCGTCCGGTGTATAGAGTTGGGGGCGGAGGATTATCTTTCTAAACCGTTCAATCCGGTATTGCTTAAGGCTCGGATTAGCGCTTGTTTGGAAAAGAAGCGGCTGCGGGATAAGGAACAGGCGTATTTACATGAGTTGGCGCAGGAAAAGGAAAAGTCCGAGCGTTTGCTGTTAAATATTTTACCCAAGGCGATCGCGCAGCGCCTGAAACACGGGGAAATTACCATCGCAGACAGTTTCGCTGAGGTGACAGTGATGTTTGCCGATTTGGTCGGTTTTACTAAGCTTTCGGCTCATTTATCGCCGGCTCAGTTGGTGGAGTTGCTCAACGAGATTTTTTCGGCTTTTGACGAGTTGGCCGAGCGCTACGGACTTGAGAAAATTAAGACGATCGGCGATGCTTATATGGTGGTTGGCGGTTTGCCGACGCCCAGCGACGACCACGCCGAGTCGATCGCGGAAATGGCGCTGGAAATTCAAGCAGCGATGACTAAGATACGTACCAAGGGAGGTCAGCCGCTCAGCATCCGCATCGGCATCCACACAGGCCCGGTGGAAGCTGGGGTAATCGGTACTAAAAAATTTACTTACGATTTGTGGGGAGATACGGTAAATACAGCTTCCCGGATGGAATCTCAAGGTGTCCCCGGCAGCATTCAGGTGACAGTTGCTACCTACGAGCGCCTGCGGGATAAGTACGTTTTTGAGGAGCGCGGCGTGATTCCAGTGAAGGGAAAAGGCGATATGATGACTTATCTGCTTGTGGCTCGAAACGCCTCATGACAAATGACCAAATGACCAATTACCAAATTGACAAATGAGCGTAAATTCTAACCTTTTAATGTACGCCCAATGGGCTGGAATTCTGACAGGAGCTTTAGCTATTTTAACAGTTATAGCATTTATCTTCAAATGGGGTTTTCGCTTCCGATTGGTAGGAGTGACAAGCTTTATTGGAGTAATTGCTGCGAGTATATTCGGTCTGGGTTTGGGACTGTTTTCCCGCACAGAAATTCCCGGTGCAGTTCGCTATTCTTTAGTTTACGATACTGGCGGCGCTCAAACAGTAGTTACTGTGCCACCTACGATCACGGAATCGGAATTAGAAGCAACGATGCAGCAAGCTGCTGCGGATTTGTACTCTCCAGGGCGCTCTGGGCGGGGCAGAGACTACATGACTATCCGGGTTCGTACAGTTGTACATCCTGAACCGGGGCTGTCGCAGCCGCTGTTTTTGGGCGAGGTGAGGCGATCGCTCGCGACTCGTTATGATGACAAAATGGCGATCGAAATCTTCCCCGAAAAAGTCGCAATTTTGAAAAAATACCAAGCCTAAAAGTAGTGATTGTTGGGTGCGCCATGTGCACCCAGCCTTTTGCATAGATTCGATCGCTCTTCTTATAATTATCTGGGTTTATCCGTCTTCATCTGCCTTAAATCTGCGGTTGAGCCTATAAAAAACCAAAAAATACTAAAAAAAATTTATGACTCAAAATACAGAACAACTACTAACAGACCTCACCGATGCCTTTAACCCATTTTATCCATTACCAGCAGGCGACCCGCAATATGTTGACTGTCAAGAAGTGCGAGGAGATGACAATATTACCCTAGACTTGGGCCGCAACATTCAGCGTTCCAAACAGATGACTTATCAGTATCAGTTATACGCCGGACACCGGGGGGCGGGAAAGTCAACCGAATTGCTGCGCCTAGAGGATCATCTAAAAAAACAAGGTTATTTTGTCGTTTATTTCGCTGCTGACGAACAAGATATCAATCCCGAAGATACAGAATATACAGATATTTTGCTCGCTTGCACCAGGCACTTTTTAGAAGCAATTAAAGATGCTGACCCAAAACCTTTGCGCGATTGGATGGAAAGCCGCTGGAACGATTTAAAAGATTTAGCCCTGTCAGAAGTATCTTTTGAAACATTGAACTTAGAGATGCAAATTTCTCAGTTTGCCAAGCTGACGGCAAATGTGAGAAATGAACCGAGTTTGCGCCAAAAAATTCGAGAAAAAGTTAATCCCTACACATTAACGCTAATTGATGCGTTGAATGAGTTTATTGTCAATGCTAAAAATAAATTGCCCAGCAAATATTCAAAACTGGTTGTGATAGCTGATAATTTAGATCGGATTGTGCCGTTTTCCAAAGACCCAGGGGGACGCAGCAATCTCGATGAAATTTTCTTAGACCGCAGCGAACAACTCAAAGCTTTAAAATGTCACGTAGTTTACACCGTACCGATTTCGATGGTGCATTCTAACCGCGCTGCCGATTTAAGCAATAATTATAGCAATCCTCCCCAAGTGCTACCGATGATTATGGTACGCAAACCCGACGGTGAAGTTCACCCGCCGGGACTTGCTAAAATGAAAGAGTTGATTGAGAAGCGGGTAAAACAAGTTGATCCGCATTTATCTTTAGAAACAGATTTTTTTGACGCCGCAGAAACTCTAGAAGGGCTGTGTTTGATGAGTGGAGGTCACGTCAGGAATTTGATGTTGATGATGCAAGAAGCTATCAAGAAGACGGATAATTTGCCCATTACTGCGAAAGCAGCGAAAAGGGCAATTACGAACCTGCGGGATGTCTACCGCAAAACTGCCGGACAAAATGAATGGTCTATTTTAGCAAAAGTATCTCTTTCTCGTCGGATACTGAATGACGAACAGCACCGCAATTTGCTATTTAGTCGCTGTATTTTGGAATACAGATACTATGACGATGAAGGAGAAATGCAGCCTTGGTATGATGTTCACCCGCTAATTAAAGGCATTCCGCAATTTAAGGAAGCAATTGCACTAATGCAGTCATGAAACCAGAAGCAATTGATTGGGACGAAGATTTACCACCAGCAGAACCGGAGGAAGAATATCGAGATCTGGTACGCAGTATCAAGCGGACAAAAGGCTTTAGCTTGTTATTTGTAGAGTGTTCGCCGGCGCAGGGAGAACGCTGGATTGCTAGAGTTAAAAGAGATATTCCGCAGCAAAAAATTGAGGTTTTGCGGCTGAACGAATCGGTTTATGATTTTTACAATCTAATTGAAAAGTTGCCAAATCGCGATCGCATCAATGTCCTCTTTGTCCAAGGTTTAGAATATTCACTTTATGAATACGAACAAGAAAAAAAGGATCTCGGCTGGGAAAGCAAGGATATTTACTCTTACAGTTGGCGGGGTGTGCCGCCTGTTTTAATTAATTTAAACCAGCAGCGAGAACGATTTCGAGATAATTTTAAAATCTGTTTTGTTTTTCTGTTGCCTAAGTTTGCTATTGATTATTTTATTCAGCGGGCACCGGATTTCTTTGATTGGCGATCGAGTTTATTTAAGTTGTCGATGGACAAAGAACTGCTGCAACTGGAATCAATGCAAGCTTGTTGGGAAAGAGGGAACTTAGAAGATTATCTAGCTTTGACTTCCCAAGAACGAAAACGGGAATTGGTGAGGATTCAATCTTTAATTGATGAGGAGGGGCAAACACCAGAACAAAAAGCTGAATTGTTTTTTGAACAAGGTTTATTACATGGCTATGCTGAAGAATCTGCAAAGGCGGTCGCATCCTTCGACCAAGCCTTAGAATTGAAACCAGACGCTCACTTGACCTGGTACAATCGGGGCAATGCACTGAATAATTTAGGAAGATGGGAAGAAGCAATAGCCTCCTACGACAAAGCCTTAGAATTCAAACCGGATTTACACGAAGCCTGGAACAATCGGGGCAATGCACTGGGTAATTTAGGACGATTAGAAGCAGCCATCGCCTCCTACGACAAAGCCTTAGAATTCAAACCCGATGATGAGGAAGCCTGGAACAATCGGGGCCTTGCACTGGGTAATTTAGGAAGATGGGAAGAAGCAATAGCCTCCTACGACAAAGCCTTAGAATTCAAACCAGATTCATACGGAGCCTGGAACAATCGGGGTATTGCATTGGGTAATTTAGGCTTATTAGAAGCAGCCATCGCCTCCTACGACAAAGCCTTAGAATTCAAACCAGATTCATACGAAGCCTGGAACAATCGAGGAGCTGCACTGGGTAATTTAGGCTTATTAGAAGCAGCCATCGCCTCCTTCGACAAAGCCTTAGAGATCAAACCAAATAAACACGAAGCCTGGAACAATCGAGGAGCTGCACTGGGTAATTTAGGCTTATTAAAAGCAGCCATCGCCTCCTATGACAAAGCCTTAGAAATCAAACCAGATTACCACGAAGCCTGGTACAATCGGGGCGTTGCACTGCGTAATTTAGGAAGATTGGAAGCAGCGCTCGCCTCCTACGACAAAGCTTTAGAAATCAAACCAGATTACCACGAAGCTTGGTACAATCGGGGAATTGGACTGGGTAATTTAGGCAGATTAGAAGCAGCGACATCCTCCTTCGACAAAGCCTTAGAATTCAAACCAGATTCATACGAAGCCTGGTATAATCGGGGCAATACACTGTATAATTTAGGCAGATTAGAAACAGCCATCGCCTCCTACGACAAAGCCTTAGAATTCAAACCAGATTCATACGAAGCCTGGAACAATCGGGGTATTGCAATGTATAATTTAGGCAGATTGGAAGAAGCAATAGCCTCCTACGACAAAGCCTTAGAATTCAAACCAGATTATGACGAAGCCTGGTACAATGGGGGCGTTGCACTGGGGAATTTAGGCAGATTGGAAGAAGCAATAGCCTCCTACGACAAATCCTTAGAATTCAAACCAGATTTACACGAAGCATTTTATAATAAAGCTTGCTGTTATGCGTTACAGAGTCAGATTGACCAAGCGATTCAGAATTTGCAGCAAGCCATCAATCTGAATCCTCACGAATACCGAGAAATGGCAAAAACTGACTCGGTTTTTGACAGGATTCGATCGCATACTGGGTTTCAAGCCTTGATTCAAGAATAGGGATTTGCCCTTGGGCGGGGCGGGTTTATGAGATTGTCGGTTTGAGGCGATTATTATTGGTAAAACCCGCCCATACAGCATCAAAAACACTTTTCAACGAAGCTAATGGACACGATATAATAGGATAATTAATAGCGATGTAAAAGATGACTCAACTAAATGTCAATCTAACAAATGACAGATTTCCCGAACTCATCGCCCATGTCGAGGATACTGGAGAACGAATTGTCATAGAACAGGAAGGAAGGGCGATCGCTGCTATCATTACTTATGCAGACCTGAAGCGACTGGAGGCCCTAGAAGCTGCCCTAATTAACAAAGCAAAACTAGAAGAATATGAATGGCTAAAAGCTGCGACCCGCAATCCAGCTTTTGATTCTCTGAGAGACTCAGCAGAAGATATCTACACTTTAGCTGATGGCGTGCCATTCCACGACCCTGAATGGATTAAAACAGTAGCAATCGAGCCTCATTTTGGTTCGATCCTAGACCCCGAAGAAGACATTTATACCATAGCTGACGGTAAACCATTCCATGACCAAGGGTAAGATTTTCCTACTACCGTTTCCCTATGATGATTTATCGACCAACAAACTACGTCCAGCAGCTTGTTTGACTAACCCTTTGGGAGCGCGGCGTCATGTTATTCTTGCTTATATTACAAGTCGCTTGCCAACAAATTTACTGGAAACAGATATCGTATTAGATGCTTCTCATCTCGACTTTCAGGCTTCAGGGCTGCGGGTGCCATCTACTATCAGGCTGCATCAACTGGTAACTGTTTCTACAGTGGTTGTTCAGCGTGAGTTAGGTGAATTGTCATCAGATACACAGGCTCAAATTGCTGAAAAGCTCTACAAATTGCTAAGTCAGTGATCGCCGATAGGTGAAAATTATATCAGGACTTACGCAACTTTTAAATTTTTACACTACCCGTAGTAATAAGGGCCGCAATGCACTACAAATAGGGTGGATGTGTAAGTCCTGTTAGATATTGGGTGAGGTTTGTCACACCTCAGTACGATCGCCCTTTCCTCTTTTCTACGCAGTCATATAAAAAATAGTATTAATCTATACCTACAAATCCCAGCTCTAGAATTATAATGAAAAAAATTGAAAAAGCTCCCAAATTCCTGTAAAATTGCCATAAATAACCAAATAGTCGCGATCGAAAGCACTCAAAAGCGAAAAAGATCGCATATAAAAAAGAAAAGAATCAATTAGACAGAAAATAAAGAGGTGAAACCCCTTGCAAAAATTAGCCAGCATAGAAAAGCCGATCGACTCAGGGGAAAAATCCATAGCAGTCAACACCCAAAAGGCTCAAACATTGTACGATCGCGGCAACGCCCTAGAAGCAATGGGACGATTCCAAGCTGCGATCGAATCTTGGGAAGAAGCGATCGAACTTGAACCAAAATTTTATGAAGCCTGGTACAACCAAGGCGTAGCCCTCAAAAAAATGGGCCAGCTAGAAGAAGCGATCGCAGCCTACAACAAATCCCTACAAATCAAACCCAACAATCCCGAAGCGTGGTATAATCGGGCAAACGTTTTGCGGAAGCTCAACAGACTCTCAGAAGCGATCGCATCCTACGAAAAGGCGATCCAACTCAATCCCAGCTACCCCGAAGCTTGGACGAACCGCGGCAACACCCTCGTCAGCTTAGAGAAATTATCAGAAGCGATCGACTCCTACGACAAAGCCATAGCCATCAAACCAGACTACTGCGAAGCTTGGTATAACAAAGCATTTGCTCTGAGAAAATCCGACCAAAATACAGCGGCGATCGCCTCCTTCGACAAAGCGATCGAACTCAAGCCAGACTTGCATCAAGCCTGGTACAACCGCGGCTTAGCCCTAGCCGATGAAAAACTCTACCCGGAAGCCGTCGCCTCCTACGACAAAACCCTGCAACTGCGGCCGAATTCCGCCGAAGCCTGGAACAAACGCGGCACGGCAATCGCACAAATGGGAGAATTTGAAGAAGCGATCGCATCCTGGGACAAAGCCCTCGCACTCAAGCCCAACGACAGCGAAACCTTTTACAACCGCGGCTTAGCCTTCGCCAACTTACAGCGCTTTGAAGAAGCAATAGCCTCTTGGGACAAAACCTTAGAGTTGCAGCCACACAACACCGAAGCCTGGTACAACCGCGCCGTCGCCCTCAAAAAAATTCAACGATTTACCGAAGCGATCGCCTCCTACGATAAAATCATCGCACTCAAACCCGACGACCCCAACCTGTACTATCAAAAAGCTTGCGTGTACGCCCTGGAAAAACAAGCAGGCGAGCTCACAAACAGCCAGGAACTTGTAGCTACCAGCATCCGGCTGGCGATCGAAAACTTATCTAAGGCGATCGAACTTAATCCCCAGAAATACCGGAAATTGTGCAAAAATGACTCTAAATTGCTTACAATACGGGAAGAAGTGCGGTTTTTAGCTTGATTTCAGGGTAGCTATGATTGATGGATACGGATGCCGCACTGCAACCTTTGTAGGCAAAACAGCACCATAAACCCCAATCATGCAAACCCTAGACAAAACTCAAGCAAAATTCGCTCAACTGGCAGCCCACCTCAGAGAAGTTAACGACATCGAATCAGCCTCGTCGCTGCTGCATTGGGATCAATCAACTTATATGCCCCCCAAAGGTGCAAGTGCCAGAGGCCGCCAGTTGGCTACTCTCAAACAAATATCCCACGAAAAATTTACAGATCCAAAAATAGGTGAACTCCTAGAAGACTTGCGTTTCTACGAACAAACCCTCCCCTACGACTCCACCGCAGCCAGCCTGATCCGCATAGCGCGCAGAGACTACGATCGCGCCGCCAGAGTCCCCGCAACCTTCATGTCAGCACTCTGCCGCCACCAAGCCGACTGCTACGAAGCTTGGGCCGCTGCCAGGGCAGCCAACAATTTCGCAGCCGTCGAGCCGTATCTCGAAAAAACCCTAGAATTAAGCAGGCAATACGCTGACTTTTTCCCCGGCTACGAACACATCGCCGATCCGTTGATCGATCGTAGCGACTACGGCATGAAAGTATCCCTGCTGCGCCCGCTTTTCGCCCAACTGCGTCAAGAATTAGTGCCGATAGTTGAAGCCATCACCTCCCAACCACCGGCCGACGACTCCTGCTTGCACCAAAACTTCCCAGAATCCCAGCAACTAGAATTCACTCGCAAAGTCGTAGAACGCATGGGGTACGACTTCCAGCGGGGACGGCAAGACACCACCCTGCACCCGTTCATGACCAACTTCTCCATAGACGACGTGCGAATTACCACCCGCGTCTATGAAGACCACTTGGATCAAGCACTCTTCAGCAGCATCCACGAAGCCGGACACGCCCTCTATGAACTCGGAAATTCCCCGGAATTTGAAGGCACGCTTCTGGCAGGTGGCATTTCCTCCGGGGTTCACGAAAGTCAATCGCGACTTTGGGAAAATCTGGTCGGGCGCAGCCGCGGTTTTTGGGAATGTTTCTACCCGCAACTCCAAGGCATATTTTTGCGACAGTTGGGACACGTATCCACTGACGCATTTTACCGGGCAATTAACAAAGTCTCGCGATCGCTCATCCGCACCGACGCCGACGAAGTAACCTACAACCTCCACGTCGCCATCCGCTTTGACCTAGAATTGGCCATGGTAGAAGGAAAACTAGCAGTGCGAGACCTCCCCGAAGCCTGGAACGAACGCTATAAAACCGACCTCGGCGTTGTCCCCGCTACCGACAGCGAAGGCGCGATGCAAGATGTTCACTGGTATGTTGGTACGATCGGCGGAATGTTCCAAGGTTACACCCTGGGCAACTTGATGAGCGCCCAATTCTACGAAACAGCAGTAAAAATCAATCCTGAAATTCCCGTAGAAATAGAACAGGGCAATTTTACCGTACTCCACGACTGGCTAAAACAAAACATCTACCAGCACGGCCGCAAATACACCGCTGTCGAATTGATCGATCGCGTTACAGGTTCACCTTTAACTATCGATCCCTTTATCCGCTACATTCGCCACAAATACGGGGAGTTTTATGTCATTTGAGGGATAGGAACTTCACTTTGCAGACTTTAACATTACAAAAAAAGTAGCCGCTTAAAACAAAGGGCGATACTGTTTGAGTATCGCCTAATTCCACAGCGGAAATCCCAAGTCTTAAATAAGGGAGTATGTATGTCTGAACTCTTTCAGACTGTTATCGCCAGCGACGAAAAAACCGAGTTGCGTCAGTTTCTCAGCGATTTACGCGCTTTGGGTAACACATATTTACTGCGAAACGACATAGTTAACGCTTTTGCCGCCTACTGCACCAAATACGAAAAGCCCGAACAGTTCCATCAATCTTCTCTTTTAAGCAAACTCATTTACTACGTTCAGGAAATTCTTCTCGAAGAAGGCAGCCTTTGCGTCTTGCTGCGGCCAAAAATTGCTACAATGGAAATAGTGCGAGTTGCAGACGACTTGACTGTTGAGCAGATGACAGTGCAAGAATTGCTCGATGTGCGCGATCGCTTCGTCAACCACTTTCACCCCCAAGAAGGCGGCATTCTCGAACTAGATTTCGGCCCTTTTTACGATTATTCCCCCACAATTCGCGACCCCAAAAACATCGGCAAAGGAGTGCAATTCCTCAACCGATACCTTTCCAGCAAACTGTTTCAAGACCCCAGACAATCGCAGGAAACTCTATTTAATTTCTTGGGCATTCACCGCTACAACGGCGTACAATTACTAATTAACGATCGCATAAAATCCCAAGAACAACTTTCCGAACAAATCAAAAAAGCCCTCACCTTTGTCAGCGAACTTTCTGAAGAAGAACCCTACGAGAGATTTCGATTAGTTCTGCAAATGATGGGTTTCGAGGCAGGTTGGGGAAATACCGCCGCCCGCGTGCATGAAACCCTAGGACTTCTTGACGAATTAATTGATGCCCCCGATCCGCAAACCCTAGAAGCATTTATTTCTCGCATCCCGATGATTTTCAACATCGTCCTAGTTTCTCCTCACGGCTGGTTCGGGCAAGAAGGAGTTTTGGGGCGACCGGATACGGGAGGTCAGGTAGTTTATGTCCTCGATCAAGCGAAGAGTTTAGAGAAACAACAGCAAGAAGACATTCATCTTGCCGGTCTCGATAGTTTAGGAGTCAAACCTAAAGTAATTATTCTCACCCGGTTAATTCCTAACAGCGACGGCACGCGCTGCAACGAACGTTTGGAAAAAGTTCACGGCACAGAAAATGCTTGGATTTTGCGGGTTCCCTTCCGGGAGTTCAATCCCAAACTGACTCAAAATTGGATTTCTAGATTCGAGATTTGGCCTTATTTGGAAACTTACGCGATCGATGCAGAAAAAGAACTGCTGGCTGAGTTTCAGGGCAAACCAGATTTAATTGTCGGCAACTATTCCGACGGCAACTTGGTAGCGTTTTTGCTGTCTCGCAAACTCAAAACTACTCAGTGCAATATTGCCCATGCGCTGGAAAAATCTAAATATTTTTTAAGCAATCTCTACTGGCAAGAATCCGAGGAAAAATACCATTTTGCGCTGCAATTTACGGCTGATATAATTGCCATGAATGCAGCTAATTGTATTGTCACCAGCACCTATCAAGAGATTGTCGGCCAACCCGATAGTGTCGGTCAGTACGAATCTTACCATTGTTTTACGATGCCGGATTTGTACCACGTTGTGAACGGGATTGAACTGTTCAGCCCTAAATTCAACGTCGTGCCGCCGGGAGTCAACGAAAGTGTGTATTTTCCCTATACCCGGATAGAAGACCGGGTGCAAGAGGATCGCGATCGGCTCAACGAACTGCTGTTTACTCTAGAAGACCCCGAACAAGTCTTTGGCAAACTCGACTACCCGCAAAAGCGCCCTTTATTTTCGATGGCCAGGCTCGATCGCATTAAAAACCTGACAGGCTTAGCAGAATTGTTCGGAAAAAGCCAGGAGTTGCAAGAAAAATGCAACTTAATTCTAGTAGCTGGCAAGCTGCGGGTCGAAGAAACCGACGACTACGAAGAAGCAGAAGAAATTAAAAAGCTCTACGCAATTATCGACCAATACAACCTTCACGGTAAAATTCGCTGGCTGGGAGTGAGGCTTTCCAAAAGCCTGTCTGGCGAAATCTACCGGGTAATCGCCGACACCCAAGGTATATTTGTTCAGCCAGCATTATTTGAAGCTTTCGGGTTGACAATTCTCGAAGCAATGATTACCGGGATTCCCACTTTCGGGACGCAGTTTGGCGGTCCGCTGGAAATTATTCAAGATGGCGTAAATGGGTTTTATATCAACCCGACCCACCACCAGGAGACTGCCGAAAAACTTCTAGATTTTTTATCTAAATGCGAACACAATCCCAACTATTGGTATGAAATTTCAACCCGAGGGATTGACCGAGTTTACAGCACGTATACCTGGAAAATTCATACTACCAGCCTGCTGAAGCTGGCGCGGACTTACGGTTTTTGGAACTACTCGTCCAAAGAAAACCGTGAAGATATGCTCCGCTACCTAGAATCGCTGTTTTATCTCATTTACAAGCCAAGAGCAAAGGCTTTATTGGCAGAACACGCAAATCGATAAGTCGCGAGTTTTGCTTTTTACATGAAATCCCTTGGTATCGGAATTCTTCCTCTCTCTCTTTTCTTTCTCTGTATCCTCTGCGTCAAGAGGGGTTTAATAATTCCCATACAACCGAAATTGATATTACGGGGAGATTGAAGGAAAAAACTTCGCTTTTCATAGATCAACTTTGTAGAAAATTCGCCTGTAAAGATTTGTGAATGACGGCAGGTTTTGTACCATAAGACTGAGGCTAAAAGACGTGGTTTATACGAAAATATGAGCTTTGGTAAGGAAACATCTCGGAATCAAGCGGGTTTATTAGGAATAGTGCGAACCGGCCCCTACTTCTAACAGGTAACTTGTGAGTGCTGGTGTCCCGAGTGCTGAAATTCTAGAGACCGGGGCAGATATAGCAACCGCGCCAGACGCTTAGAACTTTCTTAATGGCTCAAACCAATGCGGTCTATTACCCCTTCCCTCGGACTTTTTGTTACCCGATCGCTAAGTGAAATGGCCTTGTTCCTTCTTCCTTTTGCTATATGTCTCAGAAAGCAGTCCGGGTAATACAATTAGATTTAGAAACATGAAAACAGCGATACCTTGTCAAACCTCACTAACAGGATGAAATTTATGCGTGTGACTACTGTTACGATTTTCAGCTTGATCGCTCTGCTAGCTCCCGGCTTAACCCGAAAGGCAATTGCTGCTTTTGACTCCGAACCCTTGGTGCAGGAACAGTACCGCAGAGACTTTACGGCTCCCGCCGATCCGGGTGCCTCAGCATCGCCCGACGGAAAGTCCCAAGCAGATATGTTTAACAAGCCTTTTTACGCGGGCGAGCAGCCGCCTGTGAGAAAGGAAAAAACTATCTCGGCGGGAGCTGACGGGCCAGAAGTTGCAGCCATACAGCAACGGTTGCAGGTGCACAGTTTCAAGGTGGGGACGATCGACGGTACCTATGGCTCTCGCACTACATCGGCGGTTCGTGCCTTTCAGCAGTCTAAAGGTTTGAACGCAGATGGCATTGTGGACAAAGAAACTTGGACAGCTTTAGCAGCAGATCCGGCATCAGCTTCTGAAACTGTGCAGAGCAATGCTCCTATTCTGAGCAATGCTGCGGTTCCCGGCAATCCTCCAACTCTTCTCAATAAAGGCGCTGTCGGTTCCAAGGTGAAGACGTTACAGGTGCGTTTGGAAATACAGGGTTACGATCCGGGCCCCATCGACGGCATTTTTGGCGCTCGCACTGCTACGGCTGTCAAGAAATTTCAGGAGTATAAGGGTTTAATGGCTAACGGCATGGTGGACGAAACAACCTGGAAGGCGCTCGGCCAAAAGTAAGTGACAAGTGAAAATTACGGAAAATTGCTGTGGCGATAACTCATGATTGAACCCGGTGTCCAAAAATGACCGGGTTTCTCGATGTTGGGCGATCTAGCAATTTGCTCATCACCCTGCGGATTTATCAGTGGGTCGCTTCCTTCAATCTAAAATCTAAAATCTAAAATCTAAAATCGATTGATCGATCGCTCTGTTGTGTGCTATAGTATTTAAATGTCAAAATGCGGATATGGCGAAATTGGCAGACGCGCCAGATTTAGGTTCTGGTTCCGAAAGGAGTGAAGGTTCAAGTCCTTTTATCCGCACTACTCTTAACGCTTTGTACATCAATAGTTTCAGGTGTCGAGTGTCAAATTATTTGTCAAACGGGCAGTAACCTGTCCACGGGGACAAATAATTTGACACTCGACATTAATGCTTCAACCTTCATACTCTGCCCTCTCCTGACGAGTTGCTTTACGTGCTGAAATAATCCGAATGACATTTTCTTCACGCTCAATGTGAACCACAACAGTAGATTCCACCGACTACCTAGGGCTTGCTGAATAATCGATCGCAAACCAATAACAGAAGCGATCGATATATTCAACCAGAGTTAAATATGAGTTTTTCCGGGTTCAATTTGAGTAAAACATAAGTGTAGATTATATAAAACCCAAAAACAGGCATTGCTTTCCCCGAACGGCATAAAAACAAACAAAAAACCCGGCGCCACCAGGTAGAAAGGTTCATTACTAAAAAAGTAATCGCAATGGCTGTTTGCGAGCTATTGTCAAGTTTTGTCATTACCAGATTCAGGCCGAATCTTCGTTTGCCTTGCCCAAATTTGCCCTCAATTGCCTGACGAATCCTCTCATCTTCTTTGGCTTGCTTCTTTTTTGATTTACTGACGATTGCTGGGGGTCTTCCTAGGGCGTCGGTTCAGTATTAGGAGTTGACAAAAAAAGGAATTTATGAAATTAGCCAGTGCATGAGTTCGACTCT
>NZ_JAUBSD010000090.1:0-31471 GCF_036704575.1 Microcoleus sp. K5-D4 | reverse complement strand
CAAACATTTTCAAACATATTGATCCTCAAACTCCTCTTGGGGTGGTGCGCCTGCGACGCACCCCCTGAACGGTTACGTTTGGGATTAAGCTCAAGCGCCTTATTATAATCAGAGAGTGCCTCTTTTATTTTTCCTAGTTTATACTTTGCTAAACCCCGATTGTTGTAGGTATCAGCGAATGTAGGAGCTAGTTTGTAATAGACAGCTAAACCAGCAATCCCCGCAAACAGGAGAAAAAAGCCTAATTTATAATAGTCATCTGTACTCCAGTCTTCTTTTTTCTCGGGTTTATATTGGATATCACTCCAACGGTAGGCAATAGCATAGTTGGAATTTATTAATTCAATTTTCTGATTATAATCAGCTACAGCACCCTTGAAATCGCCTTGATTGGTGCGAGCAAGTCCTTGACTGAAATAGACAGGGGAACAACCCGCTGCCCCAAACAGGGTCAAACCAGCAGCCAGAATTTGTGGAATCAAGCGATGCGGTTTTTTAGTCATAGCCTTTGCAGTTACTAAAATTTAATGAAAGTGCTTTTTTAACGGTTTGACAGACTATACCGAATTGTATCTGAGTGTGTAAAAATATAAAAATATATTGAGAAAAAAAGAGTGTAGGACTATTGCCGGATATTACTACACAACCCTTTGATGAGGTCAATGTTGATTTTGCGAGACATACCTAACAGGCGATGGACATCTACCAGACGATCGCTCATGTGTCTTCCAGAGACTCAAGCCAATGTCTCATCAAACATTTATCCTGCTGACAGGATAACGGCTGTTTCAAAACGAGTCTTAAATCTACACAACAATTAACATTTTAAATAAACAAAAATTTATAATTGGGTGCGTCAGCTCGCGTTATATTATCTGCGGATTCAATAACTCTTGGCTGACACACCCTACAAGTTTTAGCTACTGTCAATCTCTGTGAAACAAGCATCCCGCCTGTCAATCTCTGCGGTTCAATTCCCCTTACTTAGCCCGTACAACCAATACCGAACAAGGAGCCTCAGCGACAACCTCAGCACTCACCGAACCCTCTAAAATCCGCTTTAAACCTGTCAAACCCCGACAGCCGATCGCAATTAAATCCGCCTTATAAATATTAGCCAAACGCACAATTTCTTCTGCAGGTTGTCCCGAAACAATCTCCAATTCGCTCTGGCAAGGCAACTTTTCCTGATAAGATTGCAGCAACTTCTCCACCTCTCGGTAAGCAATCTCATCTCCCTGAGCGTGAGGTCGATCGACAACCGCGTCAAAATCCGACGTACCAGAACTCACAACATGAACTAGAATCACCTTTGCCCTCGGTTCTAGGTGAAATTGTCCTACAACTTGCAAAACCCGTTCTGCAAGCTCTGAATTGTCGATCGCTACCAAAACAGTATTCAATACCATGCACCTTTAAATCTCAGATATTTAGACTTTAAATATTTCGTTGATTGTCGCCTACTGTCCACAATTTCGCGCTTCCCACCAACATCATTATTACCTACCCCGAAACCCGGTTTCTTAACATAATTGCGTCATTTAAGCAAGATACTTGAAGAAACCGGGTTTCTTAAGCCCGCAGTGCGTAAGTAAGTAGGTGCAAATAAACTGGGCCGCTGGTCACAGAATGTAAAGCTACCATAATCGCAAGAGAATTGCTTCCTTTCATTGCATTTCACTCGCTTTTGACTACCTATGTATTTTGCCGATCATCTACTTAAATCTACCATCTAAAACTCACCCTTTCCCTCATTTTCAGTCCGCAGCCGCACCGAATCAGCGTGAGAAGGAAGCCCCTCTGCTTCCGCCAAAACATTAATCGCCCTACTCACCTTCTTAAGTGCAGCCGGCGAATATTGAATCAAACTCGAATGCTTCATAAAAGTTTCGACACCCAGCGGCGACGCATAGCGCGGAGCCCCAGAAGTCGGCAAAGTATGATTTGGGCCAGCCAAATAATCACCTACAGCTTCCGGCGTCGAGCAGCCCAAGAAAATCGCCCCAGCGTGGCGAATTTGGTCGAGCAAAGCCCAAGGATCTGCAACTTGCAATTCCAAGTGTTCGGGGGCGAACTCGTTAGAGAGTTCCGCCGCCGCTTTGAGCGAGTCAACTACTACGACTAAACCATAGTTGGCGATCGCCTTTTCTGTTAAAGTTCGGCGCGGGTGATTTGCCAACTGTCTGTCTACCTCAGCCACCACCTTCCTAGCCAGCACCGAATCCGCCGTCAGCAAAATTGCCGACGCCATCGAATCGTGCTCAGCTTGAGCCAACATATCCGCAGCCACGTGCACGGGATTCGCCGAACCATCCGCAATAATCAACACTTCCGACGGGCCAGCCAGAGAATCGATCCCCACAGTCCCGTAAACGAGTTTTTTAGCGAGAGTGACGTAAATATTCCCCGGCCCAGTAATTAAATCCACCTTCGGAATAGTTTCCGTACCGTAAGCCAAAGCCGCGATCGCCTGCGCCCCGCCTACCCGATAAATCTCATCAACTCCCGCTTCCTGAGCCGCTACCAGCACCGCAGGATTCATTTTCTTCTCCTGTCCGGGGGGAGTACACATCACCAGTCTCGGCACCTTGGCGACCTTCGCAGGAACCGCATTCATGATCACCGAGCTCGGATAGGACGCCTGACCGCCAGGAATGTAGATTCCCGCTCGATCGACCGGCGTGTAGCGCTTGCCCAAAACAATCTCGTCATCACCAAACTGCACCCAAGACTTGGGTACGCGCTGTCGGTGAAACGCCTCTACCTGTTTGCAAGCCAGCCGGATGGCATTTAATAATTCTTTCGACACCTGCTGGTAAGCAGCATCCAGTTCGGCGCCGCTGACCCGTAAATCTTCCACATTTAGGGTCATGCGGTCAAATTCAGCAGTGTAGTGCAGCACAGCCTGATCGCCTCTGCGCCTTACAGCTTGCAGCACCTCCCGCACGGTGGCTTCTTTGTGAACGACAAGTTCGTCATGGGTGCGATCGCAGATCCGTCGCAGTTCAGCTTGTGCCTCAACCCACTGAGTAATGATTCGCAGCATGGAGATTAGGAATGCCGTCTATAACTTCACTAACATTTGCTTGACAATTGGGGATTTTTGTGGGGTTCTCCTAGAGAATTAAGCCACCACCAGTCCACAAGCTTAAACCGCGAGAGTCGCGGCATTTTCCAAGGCTTCAGTGCAGCGTTTAAATCTCTGTCAAGGATTTTGCAACACTGAGGACAAGTCACAACCTTCTCTAGGAATTGCCCGCCAGAGAACCAGGTGCGGAGGAAGAGGGTGGGAACGCAGAGGAGAGAGTGTTCGACCCCAATAATATCCGAGAGGGAGAGTGTTCGAGCGGAAGAATTTTGATTCTGCCTTCTACTTTCTACCTTCTGATCCGGCTGTCTTCTACCTTCTACCTTCTACCTTCAGCTTTTTACCTTCTACCTTCGGTAAGTGCTTCTTGCCGAAGCCCAAATCACCCGTATTCTTTGTTATAGCTTAACTTGGATTTTTCAGAGAATTGGATTTTAAGCAGAATAGGTGCTATATTAGTTTTTCCAACACCTGATAATTTTTTTTATAAAAAAGCGCCAAATTATTGTATACTTGAAAATTGCGCGCAAGAAACCGTGACTTTAACTGGTGACGGTGGAAACACCGCAAAACGCCTCTGTAACACCCGTGTCATACCTTTGGGTATTCTCAGGGGTAAAAAACAGGCAGTTAAATGAGTCAATAAAAAATTATTGCGCGGGCGTCGCCAAAAAGTAGCCACAGACTCAGCTCAATCTGAGCGTCAATCTGAGCGAATGGAAAGTGGCTATCTCACTCCGCCATTAAAAATCAAGCTTTTTGCGGATCGATCCCGAAAAGGTTGTCCTTCAAAATCCCCGTGTCTTGGGACTGTCTTGAGACTAGGGTGTATCAATGAATACCTACTTCCAGCAACTGAACTATGGCAAATATTAAGTCCGCCGTCAAACGAGTCAAAATCGCCGAACGTAACCGCTTGTACAACAAATCTTACAAGTCAGCGGTCAAAACTTTGATGAAAAAGTATTTTGCGGCCGTAGACAAGTACGCTGCATCTCCGAGTCCTGAATTAATGCAAGAAGTCCAGCAGCGAATGTCTGAGGCCTACAGCAAAATTGACAAAGCTGTCAAAAAAGGTGTACTCCACCGCAACAACGGCGCTCGCAAAAAGTCCCGCTTGGCAAGAACTCTCAAGCCACACGAAACATCCTCGGTAGCATCTTAAGGAAGCAGAAAGTTCGGCAACGAAGCAGTGTACAAGATTGAAGGGATGGATGTTGAGGGAAGAAGTCAAGCGTGAAGCAGTCAAGCGTGAAGCAGGAAGAAGGAAGAAGGAAGAAAGAAGACGGAAGATTTTTCCCACACACTCTCTGCCACTCCCACTCCCAGACTCTCTCACTCCCCCCTCGCCCTATCCCACAAGGACTCTCCCGTATCACCTCTAATCTGCTTCCCCCATGCAGCTCATCGACACTCACGTTCATATCAACTTTGAGACCTACAAATCTGAGTTAGAAGCCATTCGAGAACGCTGGCGCGAAGCTGGTGTAGTTCGGCTGGTTCATTCTTGTGTAGAGCCAGAAGAGTTTGCCGGCATTCAAGCAATCGCCAATCAGTTTGCCGAAGTTTCGTTTGCGGTTGGACTCCACCCCCTAGATGCGGACAAGTGGAAAGACGAGACTGCGAGCCAGATTAGGGAATTAGCAAGTTCGGACTCTAGGGTAGTGGCGATCGGCGAAACCGGACTGGACTTTTATAAAGCTGACGATCGAGAACACCAGTTTAAAGTGTTTGAGGCACAGCTTGAAATCGCCCAGGAACTTGACAAACCAGTCATTATCCACTGTCGCGACGCCGCCGCCCCAATGGCCGAAATGCTGAGGAACTTTTGGGAAACACGCGGGCCAGTGCGCGGGGTCATGCACTGCTGGGGAGGCACACCCGAAGAAACCCAGTGGTTTTTAGACCTAGGTTTCTACATCAGTTTTAGCGGAACAGTCACCTTTAAAAAAGCCTTGCAAATACAAGAATCAGCTTGTATGGTAAATAACGATCGCATCCTAGTCGAGACAGATTGCCCTTTTCTCGCCCCCGTACCCCAGCGGGGAAAACGCAACGAACCAGCCTACGTCTACTACGTAGCCGAGCAAGTTGCTAAATTGAGAGGAGTTTCTCTCTTAACTTTGTCCCAGCAGACAACCAAAAATGCCTGTCAGCTATTCGGTTTTTCAGTTTAGGTATAGCAGAACAAAGAAACGAGGAAAACAGGTCGATTTAGGATCTAGCGATAGGGACAATTCCATTTCTATCCTGCCAGAAAAACCGGATTCATCCTTTATTGGAGATTCTTTTGGCGTTGGCTGTTGCGATCGGATTTGCGTCCTATAATAAAAAGAACCGACCATCGGGCGTTGGCTTAGTATCCGCGACTGCGATGTCGCCCGGGAACTACCAACACAAAGCGAGTACGCTAACCTTCGGTATCGGTCACAACTTCACGCAATACCTCAAACTTACACACTCAAACTTACACATCAGAAGAAACTTGGAACCTCAGCAATTTGGCAATAGCTGTCAAGTCAATTTTAGGAGTCAAAAGTGTAGGGGATTTACCCAAGAAAACCACGAGATCGGAGCTAAAAGCATCTCGATCGAAACCAGAATCCGCACAAAAATACTGCGAGCAACCCGCAAAAATAACCGTTGCAGCAGTTGGTAGGCGATCTAAAACATCATATAAATTCTCTCACACAATCAATCAAAAAAACGCAACAAGGTAAAAAAGCCCAGCCTTGGCGCCATGTAAAAAGCTAGAGCCACTGCGGAAAAAGGACCCCCATGACCACTAAAGATTACACAGAATTCGCCTTCACCTTGCCCGATTTGATCGAAATCCAGCGGGCAAGTTTTCGCTGGTTTCTAGAAGCCGGGCTGATCGAAGAACTCGACAGCTTCTCCCCGATTACAGACTACACGGGGAAGCTGGAACTCCACTTCATGGGCAAAGACTTCAAACTCAAGCGCCCGAAATACGACGTGGACGAAGCCAAGCGCAGGGACAGCACCTATTCGGTGCAAATGTACGTACCCACTCGCCTGATTAACAAAGAAACAGGGGAAATCAAAGAACAAGAAGTCTTCATCGGCGACTTGCCCTTGATGACCGAGCGCGGCACTTTCATCATCAACGGCGCGGAACGGGTGATTGTCAACCAAATCGTGCGTTCCCCAGGCGTCTACTACAAATCAGAAACCGACAAAAACGGTCGCCGTTCCTATAACGCCAGTCTGATCCCTAACCGTGGCGCGTGGCTGAAATTTGAAACAGACAAAAACGATTTAGTCTGGGTCAGAATCGACAAAACCCGCAAACTATCGGCTCAGGTGCTGCTCAAAGCCCTCGGACTCACCGACGGCGAAATCTACGACTCACTCCGCCACCCGGAATACTTCCAAAAAACGATCGAGAAAGAAGGACAATTCGGCGAAGAAGAAGCTTTGATGGAGCTCTACCGCAAACTCCGTCCAGGGGAACCCCCCACCGTTGCAGGCGGCGAACAGCTCCTCAACTCGCGCTTTTTCGACCCCAAACGCTACGATTTGGGCCGAGTCGGGCGCTACAAACTCAACAAAAAATTGCGCTTGACAGTCCCCGATACCATGCGGGTGCTGACATCGCAAGATATCTTGACAGCGATCGACTACTTAATCAACCTCGAATTCGACATCGGCTCCACCGACGACATCGACCACTTAGGCAACCGTCGCGTCCGCAGTGTCGGAGAACTGCTGCAAAACCAAGTCCGAGTCGGCCTCAACCGCCTAGAACGGATCATCCGCGAAAGAATGACCGTTTCGGATGCCGACTCCCTCAGCCCCGCTTCTCTGGTCAACCCCAAACCGCTGGTAGCAGCAATCAAGGAATTCTTCGGTTCCTCCCAGCTATCGCAGTTCATGGATCAAACCAACCCTCTGGCAGAACTGACTCACAAACGTCGGCTTTCCGCCTTGGGCCCTGGAGGCCTGACTCGGGAACGCGCCGGGTTTGCAGTGCGGGACATTCACCCGTCCCACTACGGCCGGATTTGCCCGATCGAAACACCAGAAGGCCCCAACGCCGGTCTGATCGGTTCCTTGGCAACCCACGCCCGCGTCAACCCCTACGGCTTCATTGAAACTCCTTTTTATCCAGTAGAAAAAGGACGGGTGCTGCGCGACAAAGCCCCTGTTTACATGACAGCCGACGAAGAAGACGATTTGCGCGTAGCCCCCGGAGACATCAGCCTCGACGAAAACAACAACCTCTTGGGCGAAACCGTAGCCGTCCGCTACCGCCAAGAATTTACGACGACTACACCGATGCAGGTGGACTACATGGCGATTTCGCCTGTGCAAATCGTCTCCGTCGCGACATCCCTGATTCCGTTCTTGGAACACGACGACGCCAACAGAGCTCTGATGGGATCGAATATGCAGCGGCAAGCTGTGCCGCTACTGAAACCAGAACGGCCCCTCGTCGGTACGGGCTTGGAAGCTCAGGCCGCCCGAGATTCCGGGATGGTTGTGGTTTCCCGGATCGACGGCGAGGTGATTTACATCGACGCTACCCGGATTATTGTCAAACCCCTGGCTGTAGATGCCGAATCGAATTCCAGCGAAGAACATTTCCTGATTAAGGAATACGACGATCTCAAAGTCAAACAGCCCTCGGTTTGGAAGCAAAAATATGCTGGCTGCATCGAACACGAACTGCAAAAATATCAGCGTTCTAACCAGGATACTTGTTTAAACCAGCGTCCGCTAATTTATGAGGGCGATCGAGTCGTAGCAGGTCAAGTTCTCGCCGACGGTTCCTCCACCGAAGGAGCAGAACTCGCTCTGGGTCACAATATCCTCGTAGCTTATATGCCTTGGGAAGGCTACAACTACGAAGACGCGATGCTAATTAGCGAGCGTTTGGTGTACGAAGATGTCTACACTTCGATCCACATTGAAAAATACGAAATCGAAGCCCGCCAAACCAAACTCGGCCCCGAAGAAATCACCCGCGAAATTCCTAACGTCGGCGAAGACGCGCTGCGCCAGCTAGACGAACAGGGCATTATCCGCAAAGGTGCCTGGGTAGAAGCCAGCGACATCCTAGTCGGCAAAGTCACCCCCAAGGGCGAATCCGACCAACCGCCGGAAGAAAAACTGCTGAGGGCAATCTTCGGCGAAAAAGCCCGCGACGTGCGCGACAATTCCCTCCGCGTCCCTAACGGCGAAAAAGGCCGCGTGGTTGACGTGCGGGTGTTTACCCGCGAACAGGGCGACGAACTGCCTCCTGGCGCCAACATGGTCGTCCGCGTCTATGTAGCTCAAAAGCGGAAGATTCAAGTCGGCGACAAAATGGCCGGCCGCCACGGGAATAAGGGTATTGTGTCCCGGATTCTGCCGATGGAGGATATGCCTTATTTGCCCGACGGGACTCCGGTTGACATAGTGCTCAATCCCTTGGGCGTACCGTCGCGGATGAACGTGGGTCAGATTTTTGAGTGCTTGCTGGGATGGGCCGGCGAAAATCTGTCGATGCGGTTCAAGATGGTGCCTTTTGATGAAATGCACGGCGCTGAAAAGTCGCGGGAAACCGTACACGGCAAGTTACAGGAGGCGCGCGAAAAAACCGGCAAGCCTTGGGTGTTTAATGAAAAGCACCCCGGCAAGACTATTGTCTACGATGGCCGAACTGGTGAACCGTTCGATCGCCCGATCACAGTCGGCATCGCCTATATGCTGAAGCTGGTTCACTTGGTAGACGATAAGATCCACGCCCGCAGCACAGGCCCTTACTCGCTGGTAACGCAGCAGCCTTTGGGCGGCAAAGCGCAGCAGGGGGGTCAGCGGTTCGGAGAAATGGAAGTCTGGGCTCTGGAAGCGTTCGGCGCAGCTTATACTTTGCAAGAGTTGCTTACTGTCAAGTCGGACGATATGCAGGGACGGAATGAAGCGCTGAATGCGATCGTCAAAGGCAAAGCTATTCCGCGCCCCGGTACGCCGGAATCTTTCAAGGTGCTGATGCGGGAGTTGCAGTCTTTGTGCTTGGATATTGCCGTGCACAAGGTGAATACGTCCGACGAGGGCAGCGAGCACGTTGAGGTGGATTTGATGGCAGATGCTGGGGGCAAGCGATCGCCCTCCCGGCCTACTTACGAATCGCTTTCTCGTGACGAACTTGACGAAGATTAGGGATTTTAGATTTTAGATTTTAGATTTTAGATTGAAGAATTGTTTGACAGCATTCAATCTTACATCTCACATCTAAAATCTAAAATCGAGAAGTGCCAATTAAAATGCCTCAGCAGTGGTACGAACACTGGTGAGGCGAATCAACGCTCTTAAGAGGAGAGACGCTGACATGACTATTGTAACAGTTGTCCCAGGAATAGAAGGAGAAGTTGACCTGAAGACTGGCTGTATTAACTGGCAAGGGAGCAAGTTTGGCAACGGTTACGGGCGCAAGTGGCTAGATGGCAAAACGGTATTAGTCCACCGATTAGTCCTCGAATCAAAAATAGCAGGATTCCTTGGTTCCGGTTATTTTGCTTGCCACACCTGTGACAATCGAAGCTGCATCAACCCAGCACATCTCGTAGCGGGAACTGCGGCTGAAAATACCGGGCAGATGATTGGGCGCGATCGCAAAACTCCCAGACGGAAAAGTATTCCGGGTATTGGCATATTGTCGATCAAACAACTCCGGGAAATTCAGACTAAATATTTATCTGGAACAGTCAAAAACCACCTAGCAAAAGAGTATGGATTACAACATGAAACTATTACTAAGATACTTCAGACAAATATTCCCGATAACTTCACTACAGTTTTGCCCGGTTTTTTAGGAGAAATTCAAGACAACGGCTGCATCATTTTTCAAGGCTCAAAGGACGGTCAAGGCTATGGCAGATACTGGAAAAATGGGAAATCGAAATCAGTTACTCGTGCTGTTTTAGCTGAGAAATTAGGATGTGAAATTCCGACTTCGATAGATGCTTGTCATACCTGCGACAATCCCAGTTGTATTAATCCAGAACACCTTTGGGGTGGTACTCGCACTCAAAATTCATTAGATGCTTCTAAGAAAGGACGCACTCAAGGCAAAAGTCATCCCCTTTCCAAGGCAAAATTAGACTGGGAAAAGGTACGAGAAATTCGGCAAAAACTAGCCGCAGGAGAGAGAGTGAAGGATGTAGCTCAGGAATATGGTGTGGGTCGCAAAACCATACATGATATTAAGTATCACGTCACTTGGAAGGAAGAAGGCCAAGAGGTTCCAGTTCCTCGCATGGGTGGATACCTCGATCGGAAATTGACTTTCGAGCAAGCTCTTGAGGTACGAAAAAGGATTAGAGATAGAGAATCAATCTCTAAAATAGCTGATGACTTAAGAGTCTCCTCAAGTGTCATCTATGATATTAAAAACAATATCACATATAAAGGAGTATAAGATTGATTTAAGCAGTAAAAAAAGCACAGAAAAAAGAGAAAGCACCACAAATAATCTACTGTAAATTATCAATTGGAGTCAAGAATGGCTAAAATAGAACAACGCTTTGATTACGTCAAGATCGGGTTAGCTTCACCAGAAAGAATTCGACAGTGGGGAGAGAGGACTTTACCCAACGGTCAGATAACTGGAGAAGTGACGAAGCCCGAAACAATAAATTATAGGACTTTGAAACCGGAAATGGATGGCTTGTTTTGCGAGCGCATTTTTGGGCCTGCAAAAGATTGGGAATGTCATTGTGGGAAGTACAAACGAGTTCGCCATAGAGGCATTGTTTGCGAAAGATGCGGTGTTGAAGTCACTGAATCTCGCGTCCGCCGTCACCGGATGGGATTTATCAAATTAGCAGCTCCAGTAGCTCACGTTTGGTATCTCAAAGGCATCCCGAGTTACATGGCAATTCTGTTAGATATGCCGCTGCGAGATGTCGAACAAATCGTCTATTTCAACGCCTATGTTGTCCTCAATCCCGGTAATGCCGAAAAACTTCAATACAAGCAATTGCTCACCGAAGATGCTTGGCTGGAAATAGAAGACGAACTTTACAGCGAAGATTCCACACTCACAGGTGTAGAAGTAGGCATAGGTGCTGAAGCTTTGCAAGTTTTGCTGCAAAATATTCCGTTAGAAAGTGAAGCGGAAAAGTTGCGGGAAGATATTGCCAATGCTAAAGGTCAAAAACGGGCGAAGTTAATTAAACGCTTGCGGGTAATTGACAACTTCATCGCTACGGGATCTCAACCCGATTGGATGGTACTCAATGTGATTCCGGTGATTCCCCCCGACTTGCGGCCGATGGTGCAGCTAGACGGCGGGCGTTTTGCAACGAGCGACCTCAACGACCTCTACCGAAGAGTAATCAACCGCAATAACCGCTTGGCTAGACTCCAAGAAATTCTGGCGCCGGAGATTATCATCCGCAACGAAAAGCGGATGCTGCAAGAAGCTGTGGATGCGCTGATTGACAACGGTCGCCGGGGTCGGACAGTGGTGGGCGCAAACAACCGCCCGCTGAAGTCGCTGTCGGACATCATTGAAGGGAAACAAGGTCGCTTCCGGCAAAACTTGCTGGGGAAACGGGTTGACTACTCCGGGCGATCGGTGATTGTGGTGGGGCCGAAACTGAAGATTCATCAGTGCGGTTTGCCGAGGGAAATGGCGATCGAACTTTTCCAGCCTTTCGTCATCCACCGCCTGATCCGCCAAGGATTGGTCAACAACATCAAAGCTGCCAAAAAACTGATTCAGCGCAACGATCCCAGCGTTTGGGACGTGCTTCAGGAGGTGATTGAAGGACACCCGGTAATGCTAAACCGGGCGCCCACTCTCCACCGTTTGGGGATTCAAGCCTTTGAGCCGATTTTGGTGGACGGGAGGGCGATTCAGCTTCACCCGCTAGTCTGTCCTGCTTTTAACGCTGACTTTGACGGCGACCAAATGGCCGTGCACGTGCCGTTGTCTCTGGAATCTCAGGCGGAAGCGCGCTTGCTGATGCTGGCTTCTAACAACATTATGTCGCCAGCAACCGGAAGACCGATCGTTACTCCTTCTCAAGATATGGTGCTCGGTTGCTATTACTTGACAGCCGAAAATCCTGACGCTCAAAAAGGAGCCGGTCACTATTTTTCCAACCTTACCGACGCGGTTGTAGCTTACGAACAAGGAATCGTTGACTTGCACTCTTATGTGTGGGTGAGATTTCAAGGCGCCATAGAAAACACTGAACCCGAAGGAGAACCGCTGAAGGTGGAACGCTCTACCGACGGTATCGTGACGAAAGAATACAAGTTCCGCCGGGTTCGGGAAGACGGAGAGGGCAAGGTGCTCAATCAGTTCATTCGCACTACTCCGGGCCGGATTATCTATCACCAAACAATCGAATCGGTAATTAACAATTAGAAATGGGTAAGGGGTAAGAGGTAATGGATAAGAGGTAATGGGTAAGAGGTAATGGGTAATAACTGATAAATACTCGCTACCAAATAATAGTGATTGCAACCGGAAAATTTACCCATTACTACTTACAAATACTTTCAGCGATGCGGTTACTGAGCAAAGTCTAAGGGCAGTAAAAGTTACCAATTACCAATTAAGTAGGTAGGTGCAAATAAACTTTATTATGGGAATGGCAGGTGAGAGCATTCATCTCCTAGCTGAGCTTCGGTTCCTTATACGCACTCACCAGCCCCTACAAAATGCTTGTTGTTTTTTCCCGCCGCTCTACTTATCAATTACCAATTACCAATTACCACTTACCAATTACCAATACTTCGGCTACGTTCTGAAACCTTGGGCTTCGCTCAAGAGAACCGAAGTCGAAGGGC
The DNA here is from genome assembly GCF_036704575.1 of Microcoleus sp. K5-D4. NCBI lineage: Bacteria > Bacillati > Cyanobacteriota > Cyanophyceae > Oscillatoriales > Microcoleaceae > Microcoleus > Microcoleus sp. K5-D4. The sequence continues at coordinate 18,576 of NZ_JAUBSD010000090.1, read as the reverse complement.
AGTAAAAGTTACCAATTACCACTACTCAGAAAAATGACAGAAAATAAGGAAATTGTTTTTCGCAATCGAGTTGTTGACAAAGGTCAGCTCAAAAAATTAATCTCTTGGTCCTTCATGCACTACGGAACGGCCCGTACAGCGCAAATGGCCGATAAACTCAAAGACTTGGGTTTCCGCTTTGCGACACGAGCGGGAGTTTCGATTAGCGTAGACGACCTGCAAGTGCCCCCGTCAAAACGATCGCTCCTCGATGCAGCCGAAGAAGAAATCCGCATCACCGAACAAAAATACACCAGAGGTGAAATCACCGAAGTCGAACGCTTCCAAAAAGTAATCGATACCTGGAACAGCACATCAGAAGACCTCAAAGACGAAGTAGTCAAAAACTTCCGAGCCACAGACCCCCTAAACTCGGTCTACATGATGGCATTCTCCGGGGCGCGGGGAAACATTTCTCAAGTGCGGCAGCTAGTCGGAATGCGCGGATTGATGGCTGACCCCCAAGGCGAAATCATCGACTTGCCAATTAAAACCAACTTCCGCGAGGGACTCACCGTTACCGAATACATCATCTCTTCCTACGGCGCGCGCAAAGGCTTGGTAGATACAGCGTTGCGGACGGCAGACTCTGGCTATTTGACTCGCCGTTTGGTGGATGTGTCCCAAGACGTAATTGTGCGGGAAGTGGACTGCGGCACTCAGCGGGGAATTCGAGTACGGCCGATGACGGACGGAGCAACAGTGCTGATTCCCCTCAAGGACAGACTGCTAGGGCGGGTGTTCGCCAAAGATGTGGTGCACCCCAAAACCGGGGAAATCGTGTCTTACGGCAGCGAAAAAGCCGTCCGAAATCAGCCAATTACCGAGGAGTTGGCGACGGAAATTGGTAATTCAGGGGTCGCAGAGGTGTATTTACGATCGCCCTTGACTTGTGAATCTACCCGATCGGTTTGTCAGCACTGCTATGGCTGGAGTCTCGCCCACTTGAAAATGGTGGACATGGGAGAAGCGATCGGGATTATTGCAGCTCAGTCGATCGGGGAACCGGGAACCCAGCTCACCATGCGTACCTTCCACACCGGCGGCGTATTCACTGGAGAAGTCGCGAAACAAGAACGCGCACCGTTCCCCGGTGTAGTGAAATTCAAGAACTTGCGTACTCGCTCGTTCCGCACCAGACACGGCGAAGAAGCACTGGTGGCAGAAAACAACGGCAAACTTGTATTTGAGGGCGACGGATTTGAAGAAGGGAAATCCGGTGCCAAAAATCAAAAACTGAAAATCGAATTGGCGATCGTCCAGGGCTCTACTCTGATGGTCAAAGACGGACAGCGCGCCATTCCCGGTCAAGTTTTGGCAGAAGTGCCGATCCTCGGTCGCGCCGCCCGCAAAACCACTGAAAAAGTGACTACAGACGTGGCTTCCGACTTAGCCGGAGAAGCCAAATTTGCTGATTTGGTGCCTGAAGAAAAAACCGACCGCCAAGGGAACACCACCCGCACAGCCAGCAAAGGCGGGCTGATTTGGATTCTCTCAGGAGAGGTCTACAACTTGCCCCCAGGCGCCGAACCTGCAGTGAAAAATGGCGATCGCATTCCGGCCGAAAGCGTGATTGCCGAAACTAAACTCGTCTCCGAACACGGCGGCGTAGTCCGCATCGCTGACCCCAGAGAAATCGAAATTATCACCGCCCAAGTCCTGCTCGACCAAGCAGTTGTGCGGGCAGAAAGCGCAGGCGGCCGCGACCACTACACGATCGAAACATCTTCTAAGCAGCGGTTTTCCCTGAAGACGGCTCCTGGGAGCAAAGTGATTAACGGGGAAGTCGTCGCCGAACTGCTCGACGACAGCTACCGCACAGCTACAGGGGGAATTGTCAAGTACGGCGGGGTGGAAGTCCACAAGCGCGGCAAAGCTAAACTTGGCTACGAAGTCGTTAAAGGCGGGACTTTGCTCTGGATACCGGAAGAGTGCCACGAGGTAAATAAAGATATTTCATTGCTGCTGGTGGAAGACGGCCAGTACGTTGAGGCCGGTACAGAAGTCGTTAAGGATATTTTCTGCCAAACCAGCGGGGCAGTGGAAATCACTCAGAAAAATGACATCCTTCGGGAAATTGTGATCAAACCGGGCACACTCCATGTAGTTGACCGCCCGCCACTAACATTTGGGGAAGGTCAAATCGTCAACGCCGGTGAAGAAATTTTCCCAGGCTTGGTTGCCGAAGAGTTGGGCTATGCGGAGTATATCGAAACTCCCGAAGGCCCGGCTTTGCTGCTGCGGCCTGTGGTGGAGTTTCCGGTGCCGGATAAGCCACCTGTGCCTTCTCAGACGGCGCTGAATGAGTCGATCTCTTTGAAAGCGGTGCAGCGACTTCCTTATAAGGATGGGGAGCGCGTCAAGTCTGTCGAGGGATTGGAACTGCTGCGGACTCAGCTTATCTTGGAAATTGGTTCGGGAGCTCCGCAACTGGCGGCGGATATCGAGCTGTTGCCGGATGAGGAAGATGCTACGGCTTTTGGGGCGGACGGTTCGGGGCCGGCTTGGGGTTCGCCTGAAGACGGTAGTGCGTCGCAAGAGTTGGCGATGGCTGTCAGCGATGGGGGCGATCGAGCTTCAAAGACTTTCCGCTTGCAGCTAGTCATTTTGGAATCGCTGGTGATTCGGCGGGATGTGTCTGCAGATCCGACTCAGGGCAGCACTCACACGCGGCTGTTGGTCGAAGATGGGCAGTCGATCGCGCCCGGGGCAGTAGTCGCCCGCACCGAGATTCTCTGCAAAGAAGCGGGTATCGTTCGGGGCATCCGCGAGGGGCAGGGCGAACCAGTACGCCGACTGTTGGTGATGCGAGATGCGGATTCTATTTCGATCTCTGTGGCGGGTACGCCGGATGTGAGTCCGGGTCAACTGCTGGTTGCTGGTACCGAAATAGCTCCGGGGGTTGTTCTCGAAGAGTCCGGCCAAGTTGTGAAGGTTGTACCTGCGTCTGAGACAGAATCGGCGAAACTCTTGCTCCGGGTGGCTCGTCCTTACCGGGTTTCGGCTGGTGCGGTGCTGCACGTAGACGACGGCGATTTGGTGCAGCGGGGTGACAATTTGGTGATTCTGGTCTTTGAGCGGGCAAAGACTGGGGATATCATTCAGGGTTTGCCACGGATTGAGGAACTTCTTGAAGGGCGGAAGCCGAAGGAAGCTTGTATTTTAGCCAAGCGGCCGGGGACGGCTCGCGTGGTTACGGATGACGATGTTGTGGAACTTGCGGTGATTGAGGATGATGGCCGGATTGAGGAGTATCCTTTGTTGCCTGGTCAAAACCCGATCGTTTCCGACGGACAGCGCGTAGGCGTCGCCGAAGCTTTGACCGACGGGCCTGCTAACCCTCACGAAATTCTGGAGGTGTTCTTCCACGTGCTCAAGGAGCGGCAGTCTACTTTTGAGGCTGCCTTGGAGAGTTTCCAACAGGTGCAGACGTTTTTGGTGAATGAGGTGCAGTCGGTTTATCAGTCTCAGGGCGTGGATATTTCCGACAAGCACATCGAGGTGATTGTTCGCCAGATGACCAACAAAGTCAGGATGGAAGATGGCGGCGATACTACTATGCTCCCCGGTGAGTTGGTAGAATTGCGGCAGGTTGAGCAGGTGAATGAGGCGATGTCAATTACTGGTGGAGCGCCGGCGGATTATACTCCGGTGTTGCTGGGGATTACTAAGGCTTCGCTGAATACTGATAGCTTTATTTCTGCTGCTTCGTTCCAGGAGACTACGCGGGTGTTGACTGAGGCTGCGATCGAAGGTAAGTCTGACTGGCTGCGCGGGCTGAAGGAAAATGTGATTATCGGCCGCCTGATTCCTGCGGGTACTGGGTTCAATGCCTATGAGGATGCTGGGGTTCAGGATGCGGGTTTTGATGGTGCTGTGTTTGATGACGACATCCACGATTTACAGGAGGATGTGGTACTTGATGACCGTACTGCGCGTCGCGCGTATACGATCGAGAGCGGTTTTGAGATCGGGCGCGGGTCTGATCTTGAGGCTGATGAGGATTTTGAGGAAGTTGAGGTTGATGAGGACGAGTTTGTCGCTGAGACTGATGATGACGCCTTGGGACCTGATGTTGACGATGATGATGATATCGGTTTTGACTTCGATGAGGACGAAGACTAATCATAGTTTTGAGATTGCATGAATGAGTGAACAGCGTTGCGCTCGCTGAGGATAATTTGGTTCCACGGGCGCCGCACACTCCGATTTCATGAGTTGAAAAAACTCAAATTTTTCCTCACAAATTACAAGTCCGAACTCATCGCATGGTGCGATGGGACATCGAAAGGAAGAAGGAAGAAGGAAGATTCAGAGTTTAAGCAAACTTTGTAATTCTAGAGTTTTAATGGTTTGTTGGTTCAAACAAACAATTCTTTCTTCCTTCTTCCTTTTTCCTTCTTCCTTCTTATTCCTTCTGCATATATGGTTCACTCAATCAGGCAGCAAAGCCTTGATTTGATTAACAAACTCTTGATGGTCTACCACAGGTTTAGAGATGTAACCGTCGGCACCGCTTTGATCCAGAAATGTTTCTTTATCACCAGCCATCGCGTGAGCAGTCACCAAAATAATCGGCAGCGATGCCGTTTGCGGGTCAGCTTTGAGCAGTTGAGTAATCTTAATGCCGTCCACAGATTTGCCCTGGTACACGCTGCGGGAAAGAGACACATCCATTAAAATCAAATCAGCTTCGCCGTTGGCAGCAATCTGCATCACCTCTTCAACATTTTCCGTGTGCTTCACGGCTAAGCCCCCCCGCTTAGTCAGAATTTTGGAAAAAACCCGAGCATTAACCAAATCGTCCTCTACAATCAGAACGGTTTTCATAAATAAATATGGGAAGTATAGAAACTTTGTGACTTTAGTCCAAAGAGGAACACGACACGGGGAGTACATTCCCCGTCAAAAATGCAGAGTTTTTAGCGCCATTAGCCGGGAACCCTGCAAAACCCGTATGTATATCCTTGAGCCACTAGCTGTGAGAGGGTTTACAGATGCCGAGAAGCATCCAGTACCATCATTTAGACTACTACACACAGACAGTTTAGTTGTTTTTTCTAACTAGACCTGGCACTGGTGAGAGCCTCAAGATTCTCAGGTAGCAGGTTTCTAGTACAATCCTGGACGCAGGGACGACGCCTCGGAACCCGGTTTTTGCTCGTTTCGGCCGGCTATAACGAACTATTGTTATGAAAAAACCCGGTTTCTGACTACCCGTGCGTCCTGGACTTATAGTATCCTCTCTTTCGGTCAAGCCTCCGGCTTCTACCATTTTAAATTTTAGATTTTAGATTTTAGATGGGAACTGATTGACTGGATATCAGTTTGGATCACGGGCCTACAGTTGCATTATTTTTTGAACTGATATTAGATTCTGGAATGTGTGATAATTATTTTCCTTCTTCCTCATTAGAATCAAGCCATGTTTATTCACATAATCCCGTCGCCACAGCATTCGGAGTAGCGAATTGAGCGGGGATTGGCGGGGATTGTTGGAGATTCCTAATTCTCAGTTTTAACCCCTCAAAACGGCTTAAAATATTGACGCTTCCGTTCATCAAGGGGATGTCAGACTAAGAGATATCGCCAGGAGAGCTTTTGACTGATGAATTCATCAATATCGGCATTTTTGACACTCTCAGCGAGTCACGGCCACGCTCTATGGTTGAATAAGACCAAAACTTGGACTTCATTCATAGTCCAGACGCCTCTACACGATCAGAACAAGTACCAGTACCAGAGGTATTCCAATTCCGCTTACTTTTCTTTTTTAAGACTTTCTGAGTCCATCACGCTTGGCAAAATACGGTAAGCTCGATCGTCTACCATTGCTGCTTGATCCACGCTACGACTGTACTGAGACGAGATCAATCTGGGGTTTCTCCTGAATAAACTATTTCTTCGTGTAGAAGGTTATTCCTAATTGCAATTAAATTCTATCATAGATTGACGGGGACTCAAGTCCCTCGTGATGCTTTCCTAGGAAGAGCTACAGCCTCACTACGTTCTGAGTTTCTGGCATTCCGTGTTCTCCTGTGAATCAACCTTCTCACGGCAGAAGGTAAATAGACAGGTAGGCGCAAATGAAGGCAACATAGAGGTTAGGGTAAGAGTGGAGAGTAAGAGGCAAGTTTTGCCCATCTTCGGGACTCTGATTCTGCTTTCACAAGTTAAGTTTATTTTTATTCTTCAACTGGGCGGTTGGATCGAACTTTCGGTTCGCCTGCTGCAAAGGCTTTTAAATCGAGACAGGGAACCTCGGCATTATTGACAGAGGCTGTTTTCACTCAGGAATTAACGGACACAAGGACTCATGGCTAAACAACTCAACCTACTTTCCGGGCAAGTAATTTCTACGCCTCTGCACGCCGAGATGCAGCAATCGTACCTCGAATATGCCATGAGTGTGATCGTCGGGCGAGCTTTGCCTGATGTCCGCGACGGTTTAAAACCAGTTCACCGTCGAATTTTATATGCGATGCACGAACTCGGTCTGACGCCAGACCGACCTTACCGTAAGTGCGCCCGGGTAGTTGGAGATGTTTTGGGAAAATATCACCCCCACGGCGACCAATCGGTTTACGACGCTCTGGTACGCATGGTTCAGGAGTTTTCGAGCCGCTATCCTTTACTGGCGGGTCACGGCAATTTCGGTTCGGTGGACAATGATCCGGCGGCTGCTATGCGCTATACGGAAACGAGGCTAGCACCGATCGCCCACGAAGCTATGCTAACCCAAGTCGGCGAGGCAACTGTTGATTTTACTGGTAACTTTGACAATTCGCAGCAGGAACCGACGGCACTGCCTGCTCAGTTGCCGTTTCTGTTACTCAACGGCTGTACGGGCATTGCTGTGGGGATGGCAACTAATATCCCGCCGCACAATTTGGGGGAGGTGGTAGACGGTTTAATTGCTTTGATTGAAAACCCGGAACTATCCGACGAGAAGTTGATAGAACTGATTCCGGGCCCGGATTTTCCAACGGGAGGGGAAATCGTCGCTACAGAGGGCATTGTTGACGCCTACACTAAGGGTCGAGGCAGCATTGCGGTCAGGGGTGTGGCCGGGGTGGAAGAAGTGCCAGGTAATCGCAAGGTGCGTACTAAAACGGCGATCGTGGTGACGGAGTTTCCGTTTCAGGTAAATAAGGCGGCTTGGATTGAAAAGGTGGCGGAGTTGGTCAATGCTGGCCGCCTCGACGGTATTTCTGATTTGCGTGACGAGAGCGATCGTGAAGGGATTCGAGTGGTGATTGAACTCAAGCGGGAATTTACCCCAGAAGCGGTTCTCGCTCGCCTTTACCAACAAACTGACCTGCAAACAAATTTTGGGGCGATTTTGCTGGCAATTGTCAACGGTCAACCGCGACAGTTGACCCTGAGACAATTGTTACAGGAATTTCTGGATTTCCGGGAAGTGACTCTTACCCGCCGCTACAATTACGAGTTGCAAGCTGCTGAACGTCGCTGTCATATTGTCCAAGGCTTAATGTTGGCTTTGACAAATCTCGATACCGCGATCGACATTCTCAGAAATTCTCCTGACGGCTCTACTGCTAAGCAAACTTTGCAAGTTCGCCTCAATTTGAGCGAAAGTCAAGCTGATGCGATTTTGGCGATGCCTATGCGGAGGCTGACTGGTTTGGAAAGGCAAAATTTGCAGTCTGAGTTTGATGAGTTGATGGCGAATATTCAAGAATTGCAGCGGTTGTTGAGCGACAGGCGCGAACTTTTGAAGGCTTTAAAGAAGGAATTTCGCTCGCTCAAACGCAAGTACGCTGACCCCCGCCGCACTAAATTCGCCAATGGAACCGGACGCGCAGCAAACGCCGAACCACAATTTTCGGGTAAGAAAAATTCTGCGGTGAAGCAGTTGTCGCCGGCAACGATTCAGCCTAACTTATTGCCCGTTGTAGAGGCAGAGGAAACTATTGTTGAATTTTCTCACAAGCAGTACGTGCGACGCTTGCCGACAGGGGAAAAGCCACGCTCGAAAAGTCGCGAAAAATCGGTTTCAGCTTTAGAAAAAAATGAAGATTTTATTGTGACAGCAAATCTAACAAAAACCGATCGCACTTTGGTCGTCTTAACTCCTAACGGCAAAGCTTACCCGCTGAAAGTGGCCGATATTCCTAGTAGTAGCGCCAAAGACCGGGGAACGCCGATCGTTAGTTTGTTGTCGCCGAGTGCTACTAAAGATAGTGCCGGTCGCGCTTTGTCGGAAATCACAGTTGCACACTTTATTTTGCCGGAAAATTCGGAGGCGGCAGATTTAGTAACTCTGACTCAGCAAGGGAAAATTAAGCGCTTGCCGATGCAGGAATTTGCTGATTTGACTAATCGTGGCGTTACTGTTGTTAAACTCAAGGAGGACGATCGGCTGCGCTGTGCGAGTCTGGCTAAAGTCGGCGAGCAAGTGGCGATCGCAACTTCAGGAGGCCGAGTCCTCCGGTTTGAGATTGATGATGAACAACTGCCGCCAATGGGCCGCGCGGCCCAGGGATCTCAAGTAACCAGGTTGCGGAAGCAGGAAGAGTTGGTGGGTTGCATCACTCTGGACGCGAACGACAGTCTGGTGCTATTTTCCGAGTTGGGTTGGGCAAAACGAATGCCCGCAGGTTCTGTCAGACTTACTAACCGGGGCGAAATTGGCACTCAAGCTTTTCGTTTCTCAGAGCCTAAAGATGCTTTAGTTGGCTTGCTGCAGGCTGTTCCGGGTACGGATGTCAAACTTTTTACTAATTCTGGCCGCCTGTTGCGATCGGCTATTGATGCTATAGCTTTTTGGGGGAAAGATGCTGCGGGCGATCGAGTTTTTGACCTCAATCCAGGTGAAAAAATTATCAAGGTTATCAGCAGTCAATAGTCATGGGGCATGGGGCATTGGGCATTGGGCATTGGGGAATTAATCGGACTTCTGACTTCAACATCCATCCGTTAAATCATTTAAATCCTGTACACTGCTCGTTACCGAACTTTCTCCTTCCTTGAATATCTTAAGTAGGTGTGCAGAATTAATTACACAATATTTCTACTGAAACCCTTGCCTAGCAAGGAGTCTTTATGTAATTAATTTTGTGTGGTTACTTAATTACCAATGCCCCATGCCCCATGCCCCATGCCCAATGCCCAATCTAAAATCTAAAATCTAAAATCTAAAATTGTTTAATGGCGCAAGTTGTATTAGAAAATATCTACAAAAGTTTTCCGCTCCGCCAAGGAGAACAGGAAAAAGAAGCAAACACCGTCGCAGAAAGTGTCTCGCCTCTAGCCGATCGCCCTTCGTCTAACAGCGTTTTGCGGCGCATTAACCTAACGGTCGAAGACGGGGAATTCATGGTGCTGGTGGGGCCTTCTGGCTGCGGAAAAAGCACTTTGCTGCGATCGATCGCTGGTTTGGAAGTTTTGACGGCCGGTAATATTTGGGTTGGCGATCGGCTGGTTAACGATTTGCCTCCTAAAGACCGAGATATCGCTATGGTATTTCAAAATTATGCTCTCTATCCTCACTTAACAGTTTACGATAATCTCGCCTTTGGATTGCGCCGCTCGGAAAGGGAGAAAGAAGAAGGAAGAAGAAAGAAGGAAGAAGGAAGAGGGAAGAAAGAAGAAGGAAGGGGGAAGATACAAGGAGAAGAAGGACGCCTCCAGAAGATAGAAAAAATTAGGAATAAGGTAGAAGAGGTTATTAATGATTTAGCTTCTAATTATTTTAAAAATCCTCTAAGTTATCCTTTGTTTGAGGACTTTTTAGGAGGAGCGACTCGCAAGTTGCCTCCGGGTTTGCGCTATTTGTCGGAACGGGAAAAGGCGGTAGGAAAACGAGTGCGAGAGGTAGCTGAATTATTGCAAATAGAATCTCTTTTAAATCGCTTGCCAAAACAACTTTCGGGAGGGCAAAAGCAGCGGGTAGCTTTGGGTAGGGCTATGGCTAGAAATCCTGAAGTGTTTTTGATGGACGAACCGCTATCGAATCTGGATGCGAAATTGAGGGCGGAAACTCGATCGCAAATTGTGCAGTTGCAGCGACAGTTGGGAACTACAACTATTTATGTAACTCACGACCAAACTGAGGCGATGACTATGGGCGATCGGATTGCTATTATGAAGGTCGGCCAGATTCAACAAGTAGCTCGACCTCTAGAGCTTTACAACAAGCCGGCTAATTTGTTTGTTGCTGAGTTTATCGGTTCTCCGCCGATGAATTTTTTGGCGGTGGAATTTAGTGCTCCGCTGTTGATTTCTCACCCGCAATTTCGCTTTACTTTACCCGATATTTGGGCAAAAAGTCTACAACAATATGACGGGCGAGGGCTAATTTTGGGCATTCGGCCGGAACATCTGAGCATTAACCCTCCGGCTACCAAAAATCTTTCGGTACAAGTGGAAATTGTAGAGGCTTTGGGACACGAAACTTATTTGGGGGTTTGTTTGACGGATGCTCCGGCGGTGCGGATGCAAGTGCGGGTTCCGCCTGAGCGATCGATCCGAGTTGGCGAGGAGCTTTGGTTGGCAATCGCCCATGACAAAATTCACTTGTTCGACCCTGATACCGAGTTGGCTATTTTTCCTGTTAGGTAAAATCATCAAGGTCGATCGACCTTGATGACCGATATCACTAATCACAAGCTTGCATTTTGATCAAGGAATGTTATATTTGTTCACATAAGCCTTAAACAAGTTAACGAAAGGAGTTCGCACTATGCAAGAACAAAAACGCAACGCTTGGAACTGGGGCTTCAGCGAAGGAGCCGAAAATTGGAACGGTCGTTTGGCGATGATTGGTTTCTCTGCCGCTGTCATCATCGAATTGGTTTCCGGTCAAGGCCTGCTTCACTTTTGGGGTCTGATGTAATTTTCTAGTTAAGAATTTTGTGACAATGCAAAGCTTGGGAGTTCCGTAACGGACTCCCAAAATTTTTGCAACCCGATTTCGGCAGCAAATAGCAACTTGCTCTGGGTTATTAGCAGCACAAAATTTAACCGCTATAACTCAAACCGGGGCGGGGGGTCTCCCCCCCAAAAAAAAGAGTGCGAATCACTCTTTTGGGTGATGCTAGCAAATTACTCTAGCGGATATATTCTTTTAAGATGCTGTTGCGGTTAGGATGGCGCAACTTCCGCAGGGCTTTAGCCTCGATTTGGCGAATTCGCTCACGAGTGACGTTAAAGATTTGACCAATTTCCTCCAAGGTCTTCATCCGTCCGTCATCTAAGCCGTAACGCAGCCGCAGTACATCCCGTTCTCGGGGGCTGAGAGTATCCAAAACGCTTTCCAAGTCTTCCCTGAGCAAGTTTTTCGAGACTTGATCTTCTGGCGTTTCCCCGTCAGATTCAATAAAGTCTCCCAGACGTGAGTCTTCCTCTTTACCGATCGGAGTTTCTAGAGAGATGGGCAACTGTGCGGACTTAGCAATGAACCGCAACTTCTCGATCGTCATTTCCATGCGGGTAGCAATTTCTTCTTCCGTAGGCTTGCGACCCATTTCCTGAGACAGGAGTTTGGTAGTTTTCTTGATCCGCGAAATGGTTTCGTAAAGGTGAACCGGCAGGCGGATAGTGCGCGATTGATCGGCGATTGCCCTGGTGATGGCTTGACGTATCCACCAAGTTGCGTAGGTAGAAAACTTGTAGCCTTTTTCGTGATCGAATTTTTCAGCGGCACGGATCAGACCCAAAGAGCCTTCCTGAATCAAATCTTGGAAAGACAAACCGCGATTCATATATTTTTTGGCGATCGACACCACCAAACGCAGGTTTGATTGCACCATTTTTTCCTTGGCCCGACGGCCGACGTGTAGTCGGTGACGGAATGCAGGAAGTGCCATATCTACAGCATTTGCCCATTCGCTGTCTTTGGGTTCGCGGTTATACTCTTCGAGCAGTTGTTCTCGAACTCGCTCTAATTCCAGCAAATCTGCAATCTTGCGCGCTAGTTCAATCTCTTCGTCAGCTCGCAGCAGCCGAATCCGACCGATTTCTTGCAGGTAAAGACGAATAGAGTCTTCAGTATAATGCTTTTTCTTTGCCTGTGCCCGACGGCGGGCTTTGGCGCCTTTGCCAGATTTAGGGTCTTCCTCAGATTGAGAGTCTAAGAATTCTTCTCGATCGTCTTCTTCGTCGATAAAGAGTTCTAACTCGCTCTCAGGTAGAACGCTTTCGGCGCTGCGAAGCAACTCGATTGTTTCCATTTCCGGTGTAATTGTGGTTTCGAGTACGGTGTTAGCTGGGATCATGCCGTCTTCCTCATGCTCCTGAATTAAAGAATAAATAACAGTGGAATAGTGTCTGTTTGTAGTTTAGACAAGTTAGCCAGTATTGACATTCCCGCAGGAAAAAATAGTGGGATTTTTGGTCTGCTAGCTGAATTTGTTACCGAAACTGCACCTGTTTTATGAGTTACGGTTCGAGTTCTGGTTTGAAGCAGTCAGCGCATTCAATCGATCGCAGATTTTAACATCGCGACCTTAAATTGAGCTAGCGGCTTTTTCTTTCGGAGCGAGTTACCACATCATCTGCAATACCTTGCCCACAGAAGCAAACCATGAAGTGCGATCGATCGCACTTCCAAAAATACTGGCTTTTTTACTCGGTACTTCGAGCTTTTACCCGTACAAGTTTTCCTGCACGGAACCGTCTAACTTTTGTATTCGAGGTGTCGAACTTTTGATTTGCCTTGCTTTCACTCTGGTTGTCAGACATGACAGTTGGACGGGAAATTTTCGCCACCTTGGATGTCCGTCTGCTGCCTCAAATGCAACAGCAGAGGGTTAAAGCACCAAACGGGGAGAATTGGATCTTGCAAAGACCTTTCCGATTGTAGCCTTTCTCACAAAAAATGGAAGTTGTTTTCCATTGTTGGTCAAGAACTAGGAAACTCTGTCAGCTTAGCTTGACAATACTAACTCATGTCCGGCTCTGCTAAATCCTGAGAACGGCCCGCAAAAACTTTGGCACGATCAAACGGCGCTGTTTTCTGCGTATATCTGGGTGAACGGCTGCGGCGTAGTTGGCCAGACAGTTAGCAGACAATTTTTGAGTTGCCCAAATTGGAACCAATACAATCCGTGTAGATACACCCATCATTACCCTGTTTCCCTGAATTGAATCATACGCAATCTGCGATTGAATAAAGCTCGTAGCTTTAGTTTTAAGTCGGTAACTCTGGATTAGAGACCGACTCTGACCCCCAATGAAGCGTTGCGGGTTGAGTAGTGCAACAGGGGCTTTCATTGTTAAGTTAGCTCAAATCTCAGAAATTGGGTTTAATTTTCACGTTAAATCACATTAAGTTCTTAACGTCACATTCTTATTTAAGCAGTTCGACACGAGTTTGTCGCGTCAATGGCAAAAACCACCAGGATAAATTCTACTGAGAGTTAACCCGCCGCGCAACTCTCGGCTGCGGATTTCTCTAATTTTTTTTTTCTTTCGGTTCGCACTTGCGCGATCGCACATTCTCACAAACAACACAATTCGCCATCTCTCGGAAGTATAACTTCACGATTCCTTTAAATATATCGTGACCGTGTGAAGATTCCATAAAGCCTCTCAATCAATTTTAGGTAGCATTGCCGAATTGTCTTGATAATTTCCAGCAGACGCAAAAAAATTCCCAGCAGATGTTGATGCAACTGCCTGCAGATGATAAACCCTCCAAGGAATAAAATTTTTCCTAGTTAGTGATGTGCTTGCTATGGTTAGAGAAGGCGTAAACTCCACAATACTTAAAGCAATCGAACGGTAGGACGCTAGTGCTATGCTCAAAATTTTGTTATTATTTACAGCGTGTCATCAGAAAGCACAGAGCCGTGCTTTATCCTCTAGTCGGCTTTAAATTATGTGGCTTGACCTTTAGAAAATGAAGCTATCAAGAAAAAATTCAGATCCGTGTTTCTATTGACAACCCAATGAAGGTTTACTAGAAATAATTCACCTTCTTGAGAGAAAGATTTAGAAATTAATCGGGCCGAGATTACCATCTCTTTATAGCGCCTGTTCTAGTCAGGACTTCAGTTTTTTTTATATTTGTGAATAAGCACTAAAGTCCTGACTGCGAACTTAATGTAACCGCGAGACAGATTACTGCTGATTCCGCAGGCGAGGGTTAACAAACTCGTTTAATCCTTCCCCCACCAAAGACAGTCCCACCACCATTAAAGTCATCGCCAAACCGGGAAACAAAGCCGTCCACCAAATGCCAGTAGGTAGCGCATCTAAAGCTAAACGCAAGTCGTGTCCCCATTCGGGAGTTGCTTCGGGAAGTCCTAATCCGAGAAATCCCAAACCTCCTAATGTTAAAATTGCATCGGCAGCGTTGAGCGCAAACAGCACAGGTACGCTCTGAATCACATTCAGAAACAGGTAGCGCGAAAGCACTGTCCAAGTGTCAGCACCCATTGCTCGCGCGGCTTCGACAAACAATTCGGTTTTGACGCTGACGGTGTGATTCCTGACGACGCGGTAGTATTGAGGGATGTAGGAAATGCTCAGGGCGATCGCAGCATTCAAAACTCCTTTTCCCACTACAAACGCTAGCGTCAAAGAAAGCAGCAGCCCCGGCAAAGTATAAATTGTATCCATTAAAAATAACAACACTCGATCGAGCTTACCGCCCAAATAACCGCTAACCAAACCCAGCGGCACACCGATAAACAAACTCAAAGCAGTGGCTAAAATTACCACTTGCCAAGCCGCCCGAGAAGCAAACAGCGTGCGGGAAAACACATCGTAGCCGCTGCGGCTAGTACCAAACCAATAATTCGCCGACGGCGGTTCGTGGATGGGGTTAATCAAAGCCTCGGTAGGATTTTGCAGCCATCCCCAAGCTTGCATAGCTGGAGACAAGGTGGCTACCAATACAAACACGGCAGTTATTGTCAAACCGGCCCACATCATTTTCATTGACAGGCTTGACGGTGAGGCAATATTGTTGAGAAATCGCGGCAGTCGGAGGCGGCTTTGAGCCATAATGACGATCGACCAATATAAGAAAGACTTTTAGATTTTAGTAGCACTCAGGCGAAAAAACCCGGAACACTCCAAAATCCTCTTTCTCATTCGCCAAACACTCGCGACAAACCGGTTTTTTTCGGGGGATGGGGCTAAAAAAAAATCGGTTTCTCCCCTGCACGGGACTGGCGCGCAGGGGAGAAACCGGTTTTTTTGGCAGGTGGGACGCAAGTTGAGTTTAGGTTACTCTCTTGGCACACCTCAAATCTAAAATCGATGGAATTCCTACAAATTACTGGCAATTAACTCGCGGTACTGGCTTTTCGGCTTAACTCCTTTGAGCTCAGCCACCAAATCTTTGTCTTTGAAATACTGAATCGTCGGCGTACCAATCACGCCAGCATTTTCAGCAATTTCTGGATCTTCTTCGATGTCAATTTCCACGTAGTGGATTTTGCCCTCGAACTCATCTACTACTTTGCTCAAAATCGGCTTGAGGCTGTGGCAAGGCCCACAACTCGGAGAGGCATATTTGACCACAATCAGTCGATCGCTATCGTGGAACAACTTCCGCAAAGCATAACCTCCTTCGTGGCGCGTGTCTTGGATATCAAAGTTCGCGCTGGTTTTGCGTACTTTTTGAGCTTCCGGCGCTGCTGTGGGTTGCTCGGATTCCTCAGTTTGATGGAATTCCTGCGTTAAACCGTTAACTGACAGCCAACGTTCTGCCAGCATCGCCCCCATACAACCGCTGCCGGCGGCGGTGATTGCTTGGCGAAACTCGTGGTCTTGCACGTCGCCGACGGCGTAAACTCCCTCGACGCTGGTTTCTACCGAACCGTGTTTGGTGGCGATATAGCCTACTTCGTCGAGTTCTAGCTGACCTTGGAACAGTTGAGTGTTGGGAGTGTGACCGATCGCGTAAAACAATCCTTTCACCAGCAAATCGCTTTCGGCACCGGTCTCGATATTTCTAATTTTCACCCCGTCCATTTTGCCGCCCGGTTCGCCCAAGATATCCACTGCTTCGGTGTTCCAGTGCACGGTAATTTTAGGATTGCTCAGCACTCGGTCTTGCATGGCTTTGCTCGCGCGCATTTGATCGCGCCGCACCAGCATATGTACGTGAGAGCCGTATTTTGTCAAATAAATAGATTCTTCCGCTGCGGTGTCGCCCGCGCCGATTACAGCTAAATCTACTCCTTTAAAAATTGGGGTAGCGCCGTCGCAAATCGCACAGGCAGAAATACCGTGACTCCAAAATACGTGTTCGCTAGGCAGCCCCAGCCTTTTCGCCGTCGCGCCTGTAGCTATTACTATCGTGTGGGTTTTGATTTCTCTGTCTTCCGATCGCACTGTAAACGGACGCTGGCTCAAATCCACCGAAATTACATCTTCTGTGTATAATTCTGCACCCCAGCGCACTGCTTGAGCTTTCATCCGATCCATGAGTTCCGGCCCGGTGATGCCTTCGGGAAAGCCGGGGAAGTTTTCTACTTCTGTGGTGGTCATCAGTTGACCGCCGGGGACGCCTCCGGCTTGGTAGCCTTCAAACACTACGGGTTTCAGGTTTGCCCTCCCGGCGTAGATGGCTGCGGTGTAGCCTGCAGGTCCTGAGCCGATAACTACTAGGTTTTCTACGGTTTCGTTGGTCATAGCTATTTACTTAAACTCATAACGACTTCGTTTTACTAATTCTAGCAGAGTTCGATCGAGTTTGGTTGGATGCCATTGGGCGATCGAGCATCTGTATCTATTTTTGAGGGTCGATCGGTCTTCGGGGCAATTCCAGCTTGTTTTATAAGCAAAAACAATCTAAAAGTCGATTTAGTTTTAAATGTTCGATCTATTTTGACCGCTTAAATCTTAAGCAAATCTAAAGATGACCAAAATTATTGACTTCATTCTCAATTATTTTACATATTTACTTGCTTTGAGGGTTGTGGTACGATTTTCACAATCCAGAGGCATTATGACAAATTTAAGTTTGTGACCCTGAAAGGTTTTAAAATCGTAAAATTAACGAACTCTGCAAATGTAATAAATACAATTGTTTATGCAAAATCCGCATTTTATAGTTTAAGAATTGTAACGGAGATTTGGCTCAATTTGACAAAATACAGTATTTGTGGTATGTAAGAGGCGATCGGGGGAAAATTAGATCGAGCTTTTTAACCGCAGATGTGGGCGGATTAACGCCGATGAACGCAGATAAAATAGAATTTTGTATTTGTGTCTGAATGGATAAAATCAAGATATTGTTTGTGTGCAGCCGGAATAAGTGGAGGAGTTTGACGGCCGAGAAGATATGCGAGAATATTAGCGGCTACAACGTGCGATCGGCTGGAACGGAAAAAGGTGCAAGAATTAGAGTAACTGATGGTCTTGTCGGTTGGGCAGATTGGATATTTGTGATGGAGAAGAAGCATGGCGATCGACTCCGCAGCAAATTCCCGGAAAGTCTCGAAGGCAAGAAGCTTATTTGCCTGCAAATCCCGGACAATTACGAATATATGGAACCGGAGTTAGTCGAGCTTTTGCAGGCGAAACTGAACCCCTATATGAAAATGCCAGATAACGAGATAAATTTTATGCAGCGAGTTTTGGAACCGGAAGTGATGGATTCCTTGGAAGAGGCGATCGAATACGATTCGATGGACTTTGCTGAGGTTAATGCTGCTTTTGCTCAGAGTGCTGCGGCGTTGGGGCCGGTTTTTGGAAACGTTTTGGATGCGGGGACGGGTACGGCGAGAATTCCGATCGCCCTTTGTCAACTCCGGCCAGCATGGAAATTGACTTGCATTGATTTGTCGGCAAATATGCTGAAAGTTGGGGCGGACAATGTGGAAAAGGCGGGCGCGCGATCGCAAATTAGTCTCGAATTAATCAATGCTAAGGCAATGCCTTACCCTGACAATTATTTTGACATGGTGATTTCCAACAGCATTATCCACCATTTGCCCGATCCGCTGCCGTTTTTGCAGGAAGTCAAGCGGGTGTTGAAGCCGCAGGGAGCAATTTTTTTGCGGGATTTGCTGCGGCCGGAAAAAGCGGAAATCAGGGATAATTTAGTCAATCTGTATGCGGGAGATTGCAACGCGCATCAGAAACAGTTATTCAGCGATTCGTTGCAAGCAGCATTTACGCTGGATGAAGTTGAAGAGATGATCCAAAATGCCGGGTTGGATGGGTTGAGGATTTATGAATCTTCAGACAGACACTGGACGGTAGAACGTGCTTGGTGCGAGTCTTTGTAGACTGGGGACGATCGTCCGATAACATTTCAAATGAGAATAGGAGCGATCGCATCTTTCCAGCTCTGCGCCTTAGCGTTGCGCGATCGCTTCTATTGTCCAAACTACTCTACGAGCGATCGCCGGGATCGAACACGACTATTAGGCGAGCCTCCGGCAGTAACTGTCGCAAAATGCTGATGTGACCGTCTGCATCCGACCAACTGCGAAACCGACCCACAAGGCTTCTTTGTAAATTGAGAAGCAGGCGAACAATAGACCTCTTGCGAAAGTGCGAGCGCTCTAGTAAAATAAAAGAAAAAATTAGCTGAATAATATGAATTACGAA